>JAUVAJ010000101.1 GCA_030591795.1 Desulfuromonadales bacterium
AAGAACAAGAGTGTCACCATGGCGCAGATGGAACAGGGCGAGTCGTGCGGCGCCTGCCATGATGGAGGCGATGCTTTCTCCGTCGCCTCCGATTGCGGCGATTGCCATGCAACCCGTGACATCATCTTCAAGACTGCCGGTGCCGGCAATATACTGTTCAGTCACGAAGTCCACGTCGATATGTTCAGCTGTAACGATTGCCATTACGACCTTTTTGCATCGGGCAAGACCCCCCCTGTGACCATGATACAGATGGAGAAAGGTGAATCATGCGGGGCCTGCCACGATGGCGGTGACGCCTTCTCGGTCAACGACGATTGCTCAACCTGTCATCCGACTCGCGACATCACCTTCAAAACAGGACCAGGCGGAGATGTTCTGTTTAGCCACGAAGTCCACGTCGACATGTTCAGCTGCAACGATTGCCACACCGACCTGTTCCTGGCACGCACAGGCAACAAACCAGTAGCTATGACACAAATGGAGCAGGGTGAATCATGTGGTGCCTGTCATGACGGCGGCGACGCATTCTCGGTAACCGAAGACTGCGCCTCATGCCACCCGACACGTGACGTGACATTCACATCCGAGACTGTCGGCCCGGTCCCCTTCAGTCATGACGTTCATACCAGCATGTTCGGTTGTGGAGACTGCCACTTTGACCTCTTCAGCCACTACAGCGACACTAAAGTGGTGACCATGACGGAGATGGAACAGGGTGAATCGTGTGGCGCCTGTCATGATGGAGGAGACGCCTTTTCGGTCAGCGAAAACTGTTCAACCTGCCACCCGACTCGCGACATTCCATTCAAGGAAGAAAAAATGAGTGCTGCCGTGTTCAGCCATGACATCCACACCGATATGTTCGGTTGTACGGATTGTCACACTGATCTCTTCAAGCCAAGCACCGGTAATGATCCGGTCAGCATGAATGACATGGAAGACGGTGAATCGTGTGGCGCCTGCCACGACGGAGGAGATGCCTTCGCCGTTACAGGTGATTGCGACGCATGCCATGTCGGCAACTGAGAACATAAACGGAACACCTCTATGCCACTGAAAAAATACATGAAAGCCGGACAAACGATTTCACTTCGTGTCCTTACTGAGGCCTCGGAGAGTCCGGGTCATCTAGATGCCCTGACTGGCCACCTGAGCAATCTCGGGCGCCAGACCCTCGACCTGACTATCCCTTATCGCACCACGGCCGATGAACGCTACCCCTTCAAAGAGGGGATGAAGTTTGAAATCATGACCAATTCCATGGGCGTCGGCATTCAGTTGACCGGCACCTTGGATAAAACTATCGGAACCAACCAGATCCGCATTCGGCATAACAATGACCTGCAAATGATCCGCCGCCGCCTTTTCCCCCGTCTCGATGCCACCATTGAAATCGGCTACACCAGAAGTGGCGGCAAGCTCCGCTCTTTTCGCGGCCAATGGAAGAAGTACGTCCAGTTGATTGAGAAGACGGAAGACCCGGCAAAACTACCAAAAGTTCCCAGAAAGAAAACCAACATCAGTGCCACTGGTATCGGCATGCTTGTCGCACCGCCGATTGAGCAGGCCGACATCGGCATGTTTTTGCTTAACCTGGGTGACAAGGGCAAACCGATCTGTGCGCTGGCGGAAGTTATTTGGAAAAAAGGTCGGGAGGAAAACGGGAAATTCATGGCCGGGTTTCAGTTTTTGAATATCATGAACAAGGATAAAAAAAGGATCGAAGAATTTGTCGCCAAAGGTGATTCTTATATTCAGGACGACGAGGAAGCTGCCGAAGCAGACTGATGCGTCAACTCGATCGAGCTGACGGTCTGGCGAACTGACGGTCGAACCCCACCTTTTACCAACCTCTGCAAAAAGTCATTTCGTGTTATCAGGCTCGCGCCAAGACTGAGCAGATGTTCATTCGACAACTGGCAGTCGACCAGTTCAAACCCCAACTCTGCTGCCCTATTTACCAGATGCAACAACGCCACTTTCGAAGCGTCCCGTGCCAGATGAAACATCGACTCGCCAAAAAAACACCGACCAAGGCAAAGGCCATACAAACCACCGACCAATGCTCCATCTTGCCAACACTCGATTGAATGTGCATAACCGCGACGATGCAGTTCAACAAAGGCCCGGTGCAGCTCTGCGTTTATCCAGGTTCCGGTGCCAGCTTCAACCCGCAGTCGGGCACAATGCTCAATCACCCGCTCAAAAGCCTTGTTGCAGGTGACCTGATATCGGCCCTGGCGCAAAGTTTTGGCCAGACTACGGCTGACCCGCATTGCACCCGGCTCAAAAACACAGCGCGGATCAGGCGACCACCAAAGCAGCGGATCGCCTTCGTTGGACCAAGGGAAAAGACCGGATGAATAGGCCAACAAAAGGCGTGGCAAGCTTAAATCACCACCGATGGCCAGAAGACCATCCTCCTCAGCCAGCGTAGCCGGCGGAAAAACCAACTCATCTGTCAGGCGAAATAAAGGCACGTATAGAGGTTATCCAAATCAGGATTCGTAGCTGAAGGTTAGCTTGTCTTTACGGCAACCGATGTGAACCACACCGCCTTTTTGCAGTTGGCCAAACAGTATCTCCGAAGCGATCGCATCATTCAATTCGGACTCGATCAACCGCGCCAACGGTCGGGCACCAAACACAGGATCGTAACCACGGCGGGCAAAATTACTCCTGGCAGAGAAAGAGACATGAAGTTGCACCTTCTTTTCAGCCAAGGCATTTCGCAGACGAAGCAGGAACTTGTCAACGACCTGCATCATCACTTTTTCACTTAATGCAGCAAACGGCACGATGGCATCAAGCCGGTTGCGAAATTCCGGTGAAAATTCTCTATCAACTGCCTGTTTAGAAGACCGTGGTGACGCATCACCAAAGCCGATTGCAGCTGAGCTTATTTCTCTGGCTCCGACATTGCTGGTCATAATCATGACCACATTGCGAAAATCGGCATGCCTGCCGGTGTTATCGGTCAAGGTTCCGTGATCCATTATCTGCAGCAGCAGATCGAAAAGATCGGAATGGGCCTTTTCAATTTCATCCAGCAAAAGAACCGCATACGGATTTTTCACAACCGCATCGGTTAACAACCCACCCTGATCAAAACCAACATACCCCGGAGGAGCACCAATCAATCGGGCGACCGAATGTTTTTCCATATATTCGCTCATATCAAAACGAATAAATTCGACACCAAGATGTTCGGCAAGTTGACGGGCGGCTTCAGTTTTACCAACGCCGGTCGGACCGGTGAACAGGAATGAACCGGTCGGTTTTTCCGGATCGCCAAGACCGGCCCGCGAACGCAAAATAGCGCTGCACATCAGGTCAATCGCCGTGTCCTGACCAAAAACAGTCTTCTTTAACTTGCGGTCCAAATACTTTAGTCGTTGTCGATCTGAACCGGACACACTGCTTATCGGCACCCTGGCAATATCGGCGACCACCGTTTCAATTTCCCGATGGCCAATCCAGCTGTTCTTCCGACCATCGATTCTCGCCCGGGACCCGGCTTCATCTATTACGTCGATAGCTTTATCCGGTAAGTGCCGAAAATTAATATGCCGCGCAGAAAGACCCGCCGCTTGACGTAGCGCCTCATCACGATATTTTATGTTGTGATGTTTTTCGTAGCGGCTTTTCAAACCCTGTAAAATCTCAACTGTTTCATCCACACTTGGCTCCAGGACATCGATCTTTTGAAACCGCCTCGAAAGTGCACGATCCTTCTCAAAAAGGTTGCGATATTCCTCAAAGGTGGTCGAACCGATACAACGGACCGAATCTGAAGCAAGGGCCGGCTTTAGAATATTTGAGGCATCCAGTGAACCGCCACTTGTCGCTCCGGCTCCGACCACAGTATGAATCTCGTCGATGACCAGGATAGAGTCGGGTCTTTTTTCCAGCGCGGTAATGACCGCCTTTAATCGCTCTTCGAAATCACCACGAAATTTTGTTCCGGCCAGCAGAGCACCCATGTCGAGGGAAAACATTTCCGCGTTACTGAGCAGATCAGGAACCTCACCATCTATAATCCGTAGCGCCAAACCTTCGGCCAGAGCAGTTTTGCCAACCCCCGGCTCGCCAACAAAGATCGGGTTGTTCTTCCGCCGGCGACAGAGAATCTGTATGGCGCGACCCAACTCATCTGAGCGCCCAACCAGAGGATCGATCCGGCCGTTAGTTGCCTGTTCAAGCAGGTTTACGGTATATAACTTGAGTGGATCCTTGGTCACTTTAGGTCGTTTCTCTGCGCCACCCTCTTTCGGCCTGACCGGTTGTGGCGTTTCGATTGCTGCATTCGTAACCCCATGTGAAATATAACTGACAACATCATAACGACTGACCCCCTGTTCCTCGAGCAACAGCGAGGCAAAAGTTTTTTCTTCGTCGAGTAACGCCGCAAGAATATCGCCAACCGAAGCCTGTTGCTTGCCGGACGACTGGACATGCATAACGGTACGCTGCAGGATGCGCTGTAGGCTTACTGTCTGCTCCGGGACATCATCACTAGTATCAGGTAGCGGCTGCAGATGCTCGTCAAAGTAGGTTTCAAGGGCTGATTTCAAGGTTTCAAGGTCAGCGCCACACTGACTGATGATCTGCTGACCATTCTGTTCAAACAGTATGGCGTAAAGCAGATGTTCAACCGTCAGATATTCATGGCGGCGACGTTGTGCTTCACGCACAGCAAGTGAAAAAGCAATTTGGACATCCTGATCAAACATCTTATTTTTAGACCTCTTCGAGGCTGCACTCCAGAGGAAATTCCTCCTGCCGTGCCCTCATGTGAACCTGATGAATCTTTGTCTCGGCAATTTCAAAAGGAAAAGTGCCGCAAATACCGATCCCGCGCATATGAATCTGCAACATGACCTGATTGGCTTCAGTTGGCGGCAGATGAAAAACCGACTCGAGCATACCGACAACAAACTCCATGGTTGTATAATCATCATTGTGCATCAGCACCTTGTATAGTGGAGGTGATGCCGTTTTTTCTCCAGCTTTTTGTTCTGTAGTCTTTTCGGTGTCGTGTGATCCCATCATGAGCTTCCTCTGCTAAGTCTCTTTAATAATATCATATGCGCTTTACAAGTTCCAACAGGTCAACCATCATTTTCAACGTCCTGTAAATATATGACGCCCTCGCAAAGGTGCATGTAACAGCTATAGATAAATAGGATAAGAACTTGCATTAACAATTACTGAACGTATTAATCTTCAACAGACCATAGGTGCGACAAACTGCTATTAAAGCGGGCAATAATGCACAAGTAGCTGAAATTTAATAAATTATACCGCTACGACAGGCGGTAAACTTTGCACATGAAGTTATGCAAAAATTACATCCCCTGAACAAAAGGAGGCTGTATGGCTAGTCAGAATCGTTCGGCCGGGTACTGCGTTCATTGTCAGAGAGGCGTAACTATCGTGCGTCCGACCGGAGATGGTTTTTTCGGTCGGGTCCGTACCGCAATCACCAACAACGAAGACACCTGGGTCTGCAGTAAATGTGGCAACCCGGCGAGCAAAGGTTTCACCCCACCCCCTGAAGCTTCTATCGCGCCGTCTGATGAAACCTTGTTGACAGTAGACAATCAGCATGTTGTCGATGACAAACTGACAGAGCCACTCGACCTGGATAGCCAAACCGACGACGATTCTGTCCCCGTCGATAACCCTGAAATGTTTTCCGTAGCCACCGGCCCGGAAGCCATCTGTCATCTTTGCAACACTAGCCTCCCGCTCAAACCTGAGGACTGCAACACCATCAGCCTCTGTCCAAACTGCCAGGAGGCAGTTCTCCTCCCGGCTCTGGAGAGTGAATCGATGCTGACAACATCTCCGGCAATCATCAAACTTGAAGATGACCCGGAACGACCGGAAATCAGCAAATCACTCTGCACCCTTTGTCAATTCGAAATGACTTATCCCAAAAAACTGGCGGGTAAAGAGGTCGACTGCCCCTCTTGCAGCACCCATTTCCAGCTACCTTGATGACCTGAGCAGACGTTCCTCTGCCCGGGTTGGTTGTAAAACAGTTTGCTGTTGCATATTTTACACATAGTTTAACCATCTCCTGAAGCTCTTAACCTTGTCTTTTTGTTATACTTTTATTGACAGAAGGCACAGATACGGTTAATTATTAAGAGTTCAACAATGAAAATATACAGTTGTAACTCCACAGGACTGTAAAGGTTTTCTTCGGAGAGGATTCTATGGATTTTTTCTTCCAGCAGGATGGAACAATCAGCCCGTTGTTTATTGTACTCACCCTGATCGTTGCTTTGCTCTATTTTCTCGTCTGGCGCATTGCCGCAAGATCAAAGAAAAACGGTGAAAAGCTACTGGAAATCAGTGCCCGTCTCGAAAATCTGATTTCTGTGGTGGCACCAGAGATAGCAATCCCTGACGATGTAGCAAAAGACGAAACAACGGACGACAGTCAGGTTGCTTTCGACTTCGACTCTGTCGATAACGAGAATGCCCCAGAAACAGACTCAACTGATCTGACTGACGATGTACTTGCAACTAGCGACGACTCAGAAGAAGACTCCCTGGAATTTGAAATTGGCGATGACTTCTCTACAACAGACGATCTCGGCACAACAGACGATCTCGGCACAACAGACGATCTCGGCACAACAGACGATCTCGGCACAACAGACGATCTCGGCACAACAGACGATCTCGGCACAACAGAC
>JAUVAJ010000218.1 GCA_030591795.1 Desulfuromonadales bacterium
AAAATTCGGATCATGGCTAGTCTGACAGACTCCTGATGTTTGGGAACAAGACGTTAAGTTATGTTCTGCTGTTTGTCAATGGCCTTGCAAAGAGATTTACGCAGGCTTTTTGCAACCGGTCTGGCGTTAGGCTCTGCAGCAGGTTGGCTGTGATTGAAACGTAATGCATCTTCATGTTGCCAGTAACAGCGCAGAGCCGCAACTTCGTCATGGCTGAAGTATGGTTGCAGCAGCTCCTGAATTTTTTCCCGGGACAGACCTGTCACTGAGCGTCGACAAAATCGCTGCAGGCATTCATCGACCGTGCGGGGATGTCGCTTGCGCATAAACAGTGTCAACCCGGCAGCAAATAAGACTGATCCGAAAAGGCTGAAAATAATGAGTAACGCTGACGCCGATTGTTCAAGCGGTCCGGTTTTGATTTCAATATAGGATTGTGACTGTGGAGCAAAAAACGGCAGTGAGAACCGCAAGGCACCTTGTTTGTCGGCAGCTGGCGAATAAAAATAGCGCAGAATATGCTCACGGCCTTTTGCCCCGGCTACGCGGGTTGTTGTGTCGATCAGGATCAGCTGTGCTCCGGAATCTGGCCACTCCACAACGCTCGGAACGGCTTCCAGTTGGTTGCTGTCGTAGATATGTAGATTGATCTCGCGCGGGCCGCTACCGGTTGCAGCCAGGCTAAACCGATAATCGCCGACATAATTATTGAAGTTATCCGGCTTGTCGGTGGTCGGTAACGGTTGCACCCGCAGGGTGAGCGGTTGCAATTCTATCCTTTTATTACCGGTTAGCACGGTTGCCTCTGCCAAGAGTATTGTGCCGGACAGCAACGGCCTGATACGTCGGGTGATGGTTTCCACCAGCCGGTTTTTAACATCGCGTCGCCGCTGTGAGCGGATAGTTAATAGATCGGCGGCGACAAAGTTATCCAGTTGTGGCCAGTTGAACCTGGTGCGGCTGCCCGGATGACCAAGGTAGGTTACTTCGAGTTGCAGATCGATCTCTTCGCCGAGATACGGCGCCGGGTTCGAGACCAGCAGCCGGGCGGAAATCTCCGGTTCGACTGTGTGTGCAGCTATTGGCAGAGCGAGGCTAAAGATAAACACCAGGATGATAATTTGGCTGCGCATTACCACTCCTTCAGGACGGTTGGTTGACGGACCGTCGCTTCGGTTAGTGGTGCTGCCGGGTCGAGATGCACGCTGTCAATTAAGCGTCGCGCCTGTTCCGGCGACAACTCTTCGCCCTCGCCGGTGGCCACCTGTTCTGGTTTTCCCTTGCCATCGCTAGAAATCGCAGCTTGTTGGTTTAACGCCAGTAACAGATTATCGATGCTTGCTGCGTCCCCCGGCAGCAGAAGCAACGCTTGCTCGAACATGACTACGGCGACATCAGCCTGTCCAGTTCCGAGCAGCAGGGTGCCCTGGTTATAAAGCGCGATGCCGAGTTGTTTACCGTCGAGTTGTTTGGCTGCGGTTGCGAAAGCTGCAAGCGCACTTTCGGTATCCTTATTGTGCGCAGCCTGCAGGCCGTTTACGAATTGGGTCCGTGGCTGAATTGATGCCGTATTGTGCTCACAGCCGGGGAGTAACAGTATCAAGAGTGACAGCGTGACAGGTAATATGCGCTTGATCGACACTATTGCCGGAGCCGAGCGCAACAGCAGCAGGAACAGCGCGACAATTATTATTATCTGTGTCGGGGGCGGATCGACAGTTTCGGTCCACCTTTTTACCAGCGGCAGGTCGAAGACCGCCGGGGTTAACAGGTTGCCGTTGAGCAATCGACCACCGGTCTGGCTGGTGATTATGGCAAGTCGTTCGGGGTCGGCCCGGGACATGGCGGTTTGCAGGTTGCCGACTAACCCACCATCTATTGTCCCGGTCATGATGCAATAAACCGGAATCGAATCAGACAGCACTGGTGTTGGTTCAGCGATGGTCCGTTCACCATCGCTTATCAATACGATCAGACGTTCGCCTGCGACCCGCTCCAGGCTATTTTGGGCCAGACTGACCGCTTCCTCGGGAGCTGAACCTGGCGAACTGATCATGCCGGTATGCAGGTTGTTGATGAAAAATTCAAGTCCGGCGCGATCGCCGGTTAACGGAACCTGAACTGCCGACTCTCCAGCAAACGGAAGCAGGGAAAACCGGGCATGCGGTAACATGTCAATCAGCGCCAACAGTTCATGTTTCGCCCGGGTCAGGCGATCCGGTTGCTGATCGGTGACAGACATGCTGGCGGAGACATCTACTACCAATGCTATAGCCGGTTCTGGCGCATTACTGAAAATTGTGGCAGTTGACGGTTGCAGCGCCAGCAGGATCAGAGCCAGAGCAATCATCACCAAAATGTCTGGCAGCAGGGATATGACCCGGTGCCGAGGGTGTGGGTGATCAGGCACCAGGCGGCACAGGCGTCGGTGGTTGCGTGCTTCGGCGAATAACAGACCGAGCAGCATCGGCAACAGCAGCCAGAGCATGGTCATGGCAGCCTCCGCAGAATGACCCGGAACAGGATCAAGTCAAACCCAAACAAGAGTGCGGCGAGTGTGAGCAGTAATGGTTGTAGCGGTTTGTGCGTAATCTGTTGTCTGATTTCCAAAACGGCCTTTTCCAGACCGTCTATCTGCCGATAGACCTGTGCCAGCTCAGATCGTCCGGTCGCCCGGTAATAGCGACCGCCGGTCAGTTGAGCAATCTGTTGTAGCGGTACTTCATCGAGCACGACTTTTTGCGGCGGGCTACCTTTGAATGGTGGGAGAAATGCTCCCGCATGGCTACCGAAACCGATGGTGTAGACCTTGATGCCGAGCGCAGCCGCGGCACTGGCCGCCGTCAACGGTGTGATCTGACCGCGATTCGATGTGCCGTCGGTCAACAGGATTACTGCACTCTGCATGGTTTGCGCTTGTGGCAGGCGGGCGGCCGCGGCTGCCAGGGCATCGCCGATGGCGGTCCCACTACCGATCTGATCCGGTTCAACCTCAAGCAGTCGTTCAATAACCGGAGCCTGATCATCGGTCGGTGGCGCGAGCAGAAAGGGTACGCCAGAAAAGAGGATGACACCGACCTTGTCATCCTGGCGGCCAGCCAGAAAGTCTGCTGCGGTTTTTCGGGCCGCTACCATCCTGCTTGGCTGGATATCGTCGGCTTGCATGCTGGCTGATATATCGAGAGCCAACATCAGGTTAACTCCGCGGCGCAGGGTGACCTCGGTGCTTTTTTTCATGGTCGGCTCGGCGAGCGCAATAATCAGTAACAGCAAGCCGACGCAGGCAACAGTCGGTTGCCAGCGGCTGAGTCTCTCGCGCCAGCCGCTCGGCAGGGCAGAGTAAGGCGCGATGCTGGAGATCGTCAACGCAGCCGGTCTCTTTCTGCCGAACGGGAGCAGGGCCAGCGGTAATAGCAACAGCATCAGTGGTGAAAGCAGGATGAGGCTCATGCCGTCTCCTCCTGCAAACGAATAAATTCTCTTATCAATTCTTGAAGTTTTTCCTGGCTGCGTGGCAGTGGGGCGAAACGGACTCGTTCGAGTTGTCGGCAGAATTGTTGCCAAACTGGCCGGTCAAGATCAGGAATCAGACGGACTGCGGCTGCCAGTTGGGCAAATTGCGCATCCAGGTCTGGCGCTGGTTGAGCGACTTGCGCTTGTCGCCGCCGGCGGAAGATGACTACTGTCAGGCCGAGAATAGCGAAACCGGCAGCTATGCTGATCAGAATATTACTCGAACGCTCTTGCCGCTCTCGTGCAGGTTCCGGCAATGGTCGCAGAGGGTGTGGACTGTCCGGCATGGGCGGTGCTGCCACGCTCAGACTGACAGCGTCGGTTGTCACCAGACGTTGACCGGTTCTAAATGGCAAAGCGGGAATCGACTGGTTGCCCGGTCGTAGCGGTAGCAGGCGGAAGGTGAAGTTGTTGCCGCTGCGCTCGGGTGGTGCCAACAGCGCGAATGGACCGAGGTCGGGGAACCCAACCAGTTCAGTTGTCGCATCCGGCAGGGTGATCGAAACAGTCAGAGGTATGCCGACTTCGGCGGTCGGCGGATCGACCGACAGCGGCAGCGCCGCAATCTGGGTTACGGCGACCACTATCAACAACAAGCGCCGGATCATCGGTCGGCTCGTTGGCGAAAGAGCTGGATCAG
>JAUVAJ010000247.1 GCA_030591795.1 Desulfuromonadales bacterium
ATAAACTTTTTTGAACAACGCTTTGTGCCGCACCGGGTCAACAACAAAGACGGCTCTGATACCGGCACCATCACCGGTTCTTATGTACCCGAATTGAACGGCAGCAGAATCCGGACCCAACGTTTCAACAACCCGATCTACGCTGTACCAGATGATTTGCTGACCATCGATCTGCGTAGTGTTTACCCGGAACTCGAAGACTACAGGCTACGCGGCCGGCTTGAGGGTAATCGCATAGTCCCTTATTACACCCGGTTCGAACTCGACCAGAACACCGAAACGTTAAAGGGGAACGAGTTGCTCTGGGTTGAAGATCCGGTCGAGCTGTTTTTCTTACATATCCAAGGTTCCGGGAGTATCCGTTTTGACAATGGTGAAAATGTCATGATCAATTATGGCAACCAGAATGGGCACCCCTACCGCTCCATCGGCAAACTGCTGATCGAACGGGGCGAAATGACCCGCAACCAGATGTCGATGCAGAACATCCGGGCCTGGGCCAGGCAAAATCCAGATCAGGTTGCCCAACTGCTCGGTGAAAATCCGAGTTACATCTTTTTCCGAGAGCTTCCCGATGATATGACGACTCCGCCCGGCTCCCTCGGCGTGCCGCTGACGCCGGAAGTGAGTATCGCCGTCGACCCGAGAACCATTCCGCTCGGCGCACCGGTCTTTCTCTCGACAACCTGGCCATACAATCCGAAGCCGCTCAACCGTCTGATGGTTGCACAGGATACCGGCGGTGCCATAAAGGGCGCGGTTCGTGCCGATTTTTTCTGGGGGATGGGTCATGAAGCTGGCGCTCTGGCCGGGCGAATGAAACAGGATGGCAGAATGTGGGTCTTGCTGCCACGTCCGGCGGTCACGGCAGAAGAACCTGCAGATGAACTGGCTGAGGACGACAGTCTGCAAACCGAAGGCAGTTAATCGACTAAAAGAGGTCAGAATTCAATTCTGCCCTCTTTTTTTTGCAAAAACGTTGTACACTTACACTGGGATAGGTTAGAGTGCCCGGCTTCGCACGCTACGACCGTTGTTCTGTCGACAACAACCTGGCATCTGAAAACATTCCGCCCAGCATCTGTCACTACCACCGGGCACATCACAATACAGGCTTTGCTATGACTGAAGAAACAACCACGACCTTCGCCGAGATGGCCCTGGCTCCGGCCCTGCATAAGATCATCGCAGATGTTGGCTATGATACCCCATCGCCGATCCAGGCGCAAAGCATCCCGCCGTTGCTCGAAGGCCGGGATTTACTCGGCCAGGCGCAGACCGGTACCGGCAAAACAGCAGCCTTTGCTCTGCCGCTGCTCAGCCGCCTCGACCCCAAATTGAAAAAACCGCAAATTCTAGTGCTGACGCCGACCCGTGAACTTGCCTTGCAGGTAGCCGAGGCGATGCAGACCTACGCCCGACACTTGCCCGGCTTTCAGGTTTTACCGGTCTACGGCGGGCAGAATATGGTCCAGCAACTGCGCATGCTTTCGCGCGGCGTACAAGTTGTAGTCGGCACCCCCGGCCGAGTGCAGGATCATCTGAACCGCGGCACTCTGAAGCTCGACCGGATCTCGGCAGTTGTCCTCGATGAGGCCGATGAAATGTTACGGATGGGCTTCGTCGATGCTGTTGAGGAGATCCTGTCCCACGCTCCGGAACAGCGGCAGACGGCGCTGTTTTCAGCGACCATGCCGAAAGAGGTCCTGCGCGTTGCCCGGCGGCACCTGAAAGATCCGCTCGAGATCCGGATCAAGACCAAGACCTCGACGGTCGAGACCATCACGCAATATTACTGGCAGGTCAAAGGGATGCATAAGCTCGATGCCCTGACCCGGATCCTTGAAGCGGAAGAGATCGAGGCGATGATCGTCTTTGTCCGGACCAAGACGGCAACGGTTGAACTGTCTGAAAAACTCGAAGCACGCGGCTTCTCCAGTGCGCCGCTTAACGGCGACATGACCCAAGTAATGCGCGAGAAAGCGATCGGTCGCCTCAAGTCCGGATCGCTCGACATCGTCGTCGCCACCGATGTTGCCGCCCGCGGTCTCGATGTGCCGCGCATCAGCCATGTCGTCAATTACGACATCCCTTACGACACCGAAGCTTATGTCCACCGCATCGGCCGCACCGGTCGGGCCGGCAAGATGGGCAAGGCAATCCTGTTTGTCGCACCGCGTGAACGGCGGATGCTCAACGCCATCGAGCAGGCAACCCGCCAGCGAATCAAAGCGATGAGTCTGCCGAGCCGCAAGGATATAACCGACCGCCGTATCGGCCTGTTCAAGGAACAGATCGCCGAAGCGATGGAATCAGAGGAACTGGAATTTTTTGAAGAATTGATCGACAGCTACCAGAGTGAATATGATGTCGGCCATCGCCGAATCGCCGCAACTCTGGCCTACCTGGTGCAAAAGGGTCGCCCGCTGCAACCGGAAGAGAGCCCGGCTGATTTCACCATGGAGCGTGGTTCCAGACCGGAACGAGAGTCACGCGGCAAACGCAAAGGTAGTGACGATTCACTCCAGCGTTACCGGATCGAAGTCGGGCGCACCCACGGGATCGAACCGCGGCATATCGTCGGTGCGATCAGCAACGAAGCAAACCTGAGCAGCCGCGACATCGGCCAGATAAAAATCCATGATGACCACTGCCTGGTCGATCTGCCGAAAGCAATGCCGACAGCAATGTTCAAGCACCTGCAGTCGGTCTGGGTCTGCGGTCAGCAATTAAAGCTCAGCGTCGCCACCGGCGAAAAAATGGAACGGGGCAGTATTGCCCGCGACAGCAAACCGCAAAAGCGCAGGCCTTACGGCAAAGGGACCGATAGTAAACGGTTCAAACCGAGCGGCAAGAAACCATTAGGCGCTCGGCGTGGTCCAAAAAAAGATAAATAGTTTTTAGCAAAAATTGCGCCCGAGCACACCATACTGTGCCTCCACGAACAAACAAGTTTCCCACAAAGGCCGTCTTATTCAGACGGCCTTTGTCTTGAGAAAACAGAATCACCCTTCAGAAAAACCAAGCATTAACTGGTATACTGTACGTCCAAGTCCACAAATTAGTATCTTTAAAACTGCAATATGGGGTGGTGTTGATGCGAGCAGAACGTCTACTTAAAGTATGCGCTTTTGTTTTTCTTCTGATTAGTATCTGCCTGATATCGGTCTCGGCCTACCTCTACCTGCAAAATAGCGATAGCACAACCTTATCTTTCTGGAGCAGCATCGCTCAAGATGGAGTAGAACGCTACGTTGTTTTGACCAGCCTGACAACTGCGATCATCTCAGGTCTCTGCACCTTGCAACTCTTCGTCGTACGCTTAAGCGTGACCAGACAGTCACTGCAAAAGCGAAACCGCCAACTCGCAACACTTGCGGAATCCAATCAGCACATCAATGAACGGCTGGAAGTTCCTGCCGTTATGCGCGCACTGGTTAATTCAGCTCTGAAACTAACCAATTCATCCGACGGCGCCGCCGGATTGTTCAAGGACGGCCAGATGGTGTTTACCGAGTACTATAAGAGCGGTGAGTGGCTACCGATTGATTTATCCTTTCCGCCCGGTTACGGAGTGCCGGGGTGGGTTATCGAGAACAAGCGTCCCTACCTTTCGAATGACACCAGCAACGACCTGCAGGTTATTCAGGAAATCCGCGAACAATTAGGGTATTACAACCTGATCGACACCCCGATACTCAATGCGCACGGCGAGCTGCTCGGCTGTTTCGAAATTCATAACACCAAAGACCAACGACCTTTTAATGA
>JAUVAJ010000268.1 GCA_030591795.1 Desulfuromonadales bacterium
TCTTTGTCTTAGGCAATAATATCGACTTGGAGTTTGAAGGATCAGGACCTGTTGCTAACTTCTCGATGGGTTGGATGTTCTAACAAAACTACATAAATGAACAAAAGAAGAGAGCGTCCAGAAAAAGTTGGGGCGCTCTCTTTTATTCTGCGTTATTTTTCAACACTCAGCAATCAGTCATCATCCTCATCTTTTACAGATTCAGACACAGAATCAGCAGCCTTGCTTGTCTCTTTGGCAACTTCCTTTGCCGCATCACGTGAGCCGTGACCAATAGCAACGCCTACTTCCTTGCCTGCACGACCAATCGATCGACCGGCCTCTTTAAACTCGGCACAAGCCGACAGCAATCCGGTTAATCCAACGATTACCAAAAGAATGAAGACACTACGCTTGAACATTTTTTCTCCTGTTACTTAAAAGAGCTTTATTTGCTTTTACGGCGTGGATTCTAGCTTCAAGGCATACCTGTTGTCAATCGCCTGATTCAGGTTCAACAAGGTAGACACGGTAACAGTTAAGCGTTTTGTCAATTTAAGCAACTCATCTTCGGTAGTGTTTGCAATTTACAAAAGCGCGTTCAACAGTTATATTTACGCGGTTCCATGACTGAAACAGCCATTACCTTTTTGCTATTTTGACTTTAAATTTGTGCCAATGAAAATACTCCTGATTAACTCACCAAATTGCGGTCGATCCATACCGGAAGAACGCTATGGCATCACCTCGCTCAAGCAGATCTTCCGTGGTGAGCCGCTGGCACTTGAGGTGTTGGCAGGCAATCTTGATAAACATGAAGTGCAGATTCTCGACCTTAAGGTTGAACCGGACGCGTTAACTGCGAAGCTGAATGCTTTCGCGCCGGAGCTGGTAGGTTTTACCGCTATGACCTGTGAAGCGCAGACCGTTCTGCAATTGGCCAGTGAAGTCAAACAGAGCTGTCAGGCAACCGTGGTGGTTGGTGGCGTGCATTCTTCGGCTGACCCGGAGTTTTTCAATCGGGAGATAATCGATTGGATCGTCATCGGTCTCGGTAAGCAGAGTTTTCACGAGCTGATTGAGTCACTGGAAACAGAAAATCCCAACGCTGACATTCCGGGTGTTGCTAAAACCTGCCCGGGTGAACCGCTCAAATACCAGCCGCGTAAATTCAGCTACATCGACCTCCCGGGACAACAGGCACCACGCTACGATCTGGTTGAGCATTATCGTCCGCACTATATTCTGGAGACCCTCGGCCTGTCCCTCGGCTTTGTCGCCTCCGCCGCCGGCTGCCCCTACGATTGCTCCTTTTGTTGTATTGCACCGCTGACTGGAGGCAGTTACCTGACTGCGGCTACCGAAACGGTGATCCGCGACATTCATTGTTTACAAACTCCAGTGATTCGTCTGGTCGACGCCAATACCTTCGGCAATCCGGAGCATGCCTTGAACCTTGCGGAGGCAATCGAGTCTGCCGGAATAAAAAAGCAATTCCTGGCCGATGTCCGCTCGGACACCGTAGTGCGTCACCCGGAGCTGCTTAAACGCTGGAAGGAGATCGGTCTGCGGGCCGTGATCATCGGTTTTGAAGAGATTGACGATACGGCCCTAGGGGCCATGAATAAGGAGAACAGCGCCAGAACCAACCGCCAGGCGATCGAGATTCTGCACCAGATCGGACTGACTATCGTTGGTGACTTTATCATCGACCCGGACTATACTGAGCAACAATTTGACAAGCTGGATGCGTTTGTCAAACAGCAGCAAATTGATCTGCCGATGCACACGATCCTGACGCCGCTGCCAGGCACCCGGCTCTACCAGCAGTTACAGAGCAAAATCAATCTGCACGACCTCGACTACTATACCCTGACCAACGCGGTCTTACCGACCCGGCTCGATGAAGAACTTTTTTATCAACGTTACGCGGCCCTGTTGGCCGAGGGACACAAAGCAGCAAAGGTTTAAACATTCATGGCCGTTTACATCACTGACATAGCAGCATTTCTACCCAATGCTCCGGTTGCCAATGCGCAGATGGAGGAAATGCTCGGGATGGTCAACCAACTCCCTTCGCGCACCCGCAGAATTATTCTGCGCAACAACCGTATCGAAAGTCGCCACTATGCCATCGATCCGGTGACCGGTGCCGCCACCCACACGAACGCCGAGTTGACCGCCGAAGCGATCCGTCGGCTCAAGCCACACACCAATTTTTCTCCCGGGCAGATCGAGTGTCTCTGTTGCGGCACCTCGTCCCCCGACCAATTGATGCCGGGGCACGCGCCGATGGTTCACGGTGAACTCGGCGGAGCACCGCTGGAGACGGTCAGCACCGCCGGAGTCTGTCTGGCTGGAATTACCGCCCTGAAATATGCCTGGATGAACATTGCCAGTGGTCAAAGCAGCAACGCCGTAGCGACTGGCTCAGAGCTGGCATCAAGCTTTATGCTGGCACGAAAGAAAATAGTTTCCCCTGAAACTATTGATGCTCTGGAGAACGACCCGTCGCTCTCCTTTGAAGAGGACTTTCTCCGCTGGATGCTCTCGGACGGTGCCGGTGCTGCCTATTTGAGCTGCGACCTGCCTGCTGACAACCAGCCAGCCCTGCGGATCGACTGGATAGAGCACCTTTCGTTTGCCCATGAGTTGGAGCCGTGCATGTATGCCGGTGCCAACAAGTTGCCGGACGGTACTCTGCGCGGTTGGCGTCAGTACGATAAATCAGAGCTTATTCAACAGGGAGTTTTCAACATCAAGCAGGATGTCAAGCTACTGAATGAGGAGATCATCAAAACGGCAGCAGACAGGATTCTGCCGCGCATCATTAAGAAGCACGATCTCCGGGCGGAGAATGTAGACTGGTTTCTGCCGCACTACTCTTCAAACTACTTCCGCCAACCGTTGATGGATCGGATGGCCGAGGTCGGCATGGCTATACCGGAAGAGCGCTGGTTCACCAATCTCGCCAGCAAAGGCAATACTGGATCAGCATCTATCTACATCATGCTGGAGGAGCTGTTCAAATCCGGACGTCTGAAAAAGGGCGAAAGGCTACTCTGTTTTGTCCCGGAGAGTGGTCGTTTCTCTATCAGTTATATGCATCTGACCGTTGCCTGATCAACATCAACCAATCTATTCCAGCAGCATATCAAATCGCACCAGCAGATCCTGATGACTCAGGATTCCAGTGTGCGTCGCATAGTATCCCAGCAGACGCTCGGCATTATGCATCATGTGTGGCGCCAGCTGGCTTGACAGAATAATAGTTCCATCGGTCGCTTCATCGCTCGCACCCTCTTCGTTGCGATAGGTAAAAATCAGTCGATGTGGAATCTGCAGCGGATATTCTTGCCAGCGCGTGAGAAATTCTGACCCCGGCGACATGTCGATCCAGTTCAGAATAACGATCGGCGAACGCTTAACACCGACAGCGGCCATTGAATGCCCCCCCCATGGCGTAGCAATAGTCACAAAACTCTTAAACATTTCAGGCGTACCACCCTCGACCGCCGAATGTATGACCTGCCGCGCAACCAGGCCGCCCATACTGTGGGCCACCAGAATCATCGACTCTGGACGATAGCGCAACTCAAGAATCATGAGCGCATTATAAA
>JAUVAJ010000238.1 GCA_030591795.1 Desulfuromonadales bacterium
ATATGCGTTACTGGCGATCATGCTGATATCGTTGTCCGCACGCAGTAGCAGATCACCACCAGCATTCAACTCAGACTTCTTCAAGGTCATTTCGGTCGTGACGGTACGATCCTGCTGATTACTGATCAGGTTGCTTTTGCGTGAAGCAGACATTGAAGCTGAGGCTTCATCCGTGGCGGCAATAAACAGATCCCTACCGGAATAAAGAGATAGGTCAGACCCTGCATTCAGCTGGCTACCGGCAAGGGTCAGATCGCCCCGATGTTCATCGATTTCGGCAACCCCGGCGTAAAGATCAAGTCGCCCGCCCGCCGTGACGACACTTTCGCGCTGGCTGACGGTTTCTAATGACTGCTCCGAGCTACGACTAATGAACAGGCCACTGGTTGTGCTTCTCGATTGTGCACTCGACCGCTCCTCGGCTGAAGTGATGGTCAGATCACCACCCGCGACAAGTTGGCCGTCCTGTTGCGCTGCCACCTGGCTGCCGTGCAGGATAAGATCTTCTCCCGCAGACAGAGAGACGGTTTTACCCTTTACGGATGAACCGACCTGACGCGTTTCGCTAACCGAGGAATAATTGTCAGTGTTACCGATTTTTGAAAAGATACTATTTTCAATAGTGGTCAAAGACAGGTTCTGCTCTGCACTCAAATCTACCACGTCACCTTCAATTTCGGCTCCGGCCAGCGTAATATTATTACCAGATAGGGTCACGACGTCCTCGGCCACAATACCGGCAGTTTGTCCAATGACTGTATTATGCCCGGTAGCGTTCTGATGCACCTGATGTCGCGATTTAATCTCAATGTTCTCCTCGGCTTGCAGAACTACCGACTCACCACTTATACTCCCCCCGGCAATAGCAATATTGCCACCGGTTACCAGCAGGGTCATGTTGCCGGATGACAGCTCGCCATCTACGCTTTGAATATCTTTATCCGCTGTCAGATTAAGATTGTTGCCGGCGAAAATTTCACCGGTATTTGCAATATTACCTCCGGTCAACAGACTGACGTTGCCGGTGGCAACAATTCGGCTGCCACTGGTCAGGTTGTCCGGCTGCAGCTGCCCCAGATAAAGCTGCGGCACCAGAACATTCTGTCCGTCAATCTCTTTGGCAACAAACCAGACAATATCATGGGTCAAACTGGCGACCTGCTCTCGGTTAAGAGCGACACCGACACTCAATTCAAGCTCTTCGGCGACAATCAACGCTGCATCCATGAGCCGGATGTATTGATCGGAATCGCTGCTCACTGTCACATCGAGAAACCGCTGTCCGGTCTGCTGTAGAATGGAATCTCGAATAAGTACAGTTTCATAAAACCCGTCGCCGAGACGTTTGAGTGTTTCGGTCGGTCGGTAATCGAGCTGACCGAGCAGGTAATCGGAGTTTACGAAGGTGGCTTTGTCGGCAAACAAGGGACGGGTTTCGATCAGATAGGGACTATCGATTGATGCTGCCTGAAACAGGCTACTCAGTTCGTCACTGAGAATCGCTACTGAACTGTTGTCGGTTGCCGGAGAACCCAAACTGTCTGGCAGAAACGAGATATCGGTCAGAATAGCCTCGCGCTGTTCTCCGTTACCGATTGAAGTGTCGAAAATTGCCATCAAACTTCCGCCAGCTGCGATTATTGCCGGAACGCTGCCGATAATCTCCGCATTGGGGCCGTCAATGACGGGTGGATTAGCCATCCAGACATATTTACATTGGGTATGATATTTCGTGTGTTTCTTTTTCCAAACGAGCTGATTAGTGGTCGTGGTCCACTCATGTATGAGATCTCGGCCCGAATTATCCAGAACATCGCCTTCCAGCAACAAATCATTTGCGGCGCTGATCGTGCTGAACAGGTTGGTCAGGCTTTTTGCCTGGATGTGTAAATTGTGGCCAGAACTGATCAGTGCTGGTGAGGGATCGCTGTAAACAAGTGTTTCACGATAACCGGTAACAACATCCTGGGTTTTCAAGGTTGCCGTAAGTAACTGCCAGGGGTCTGCCTGCGAGTAGTCTTCCCGATCAATTACCGGCGTCTTCGAGAGGTTCTCGAGCTGTTCAGCACGAATCAGCAAGTCGCCTTGCCAAGTCTCGATCCGGCCACTGTTATTCAGGATAGAGGCAACAGAACTTTCCGAATCGGCACCATAAATTGCCATATTGTTAAAGGCAAACAGCAACCCATCGCGATTGGTCAAGTTGTCAGAAATGGAAAATGCGACGTCATCGGCGGCGATCAGGCTCCCCTCATTCAACAGCGAAGAGGTTGTAACAATTAGATCCTGACCAGACAGAACTTCACCGGTCTGTGCAATAGTGATCTCCCCGGCATCAAGACTGACTCCATTTTGCCCCGTCATACGGGCTAGCAGTTCCAACCTTCCGTCGGCAGTCAGTCGTATATCAGCTCCGCTGGCCGCCATGTCGCCGGCCAGGTGAACGCCGACCCCTTTTTCAGTGCCGAGCAGACTGATCTGATCAGCATACATGCCGCCGAGTGCTGTCGAGTCGAGGGCAAACTGTGGCGCAGGAATGCTACCTGCCGGTAATGTCTCAATAATTGAGCCATCGGCGGCAATCCGGTTCTGGCCGGCCACCATATTCAGTTGCCGTGCCCAGAGTTCGGCATTAAGTGAAATTGCCCGGGAATAAATATCCAGCCGATCAATATTTTCGGCGTTGAACCCCTGACCGTCGATATTAATCTCCCCCTGCTCAACCCGTAGTCCGGTGAAATCGTCATTCTGCCATTCAGCAACACCGGTAGTCAGGGTAACACGCGGAGTGTTGATGAAGCCGCCACCATTGATGCTGATCCCGTTCGGGTTGGCGACGATAAGATCGGCAGCAGACCCGGCGATCTCTGTGTAGCCGTTGAGCCGGGTCGGGTTGGTGCCGGTCACCTCATTCAGAATCAGTCGCGCCGGGGTGCATTGCAAATTCGGATTTGCCAGTATATATCCAGCCAGTTCGGTCTTGGTCAGACCGGTGCTGTTATTCAGGATCAAGCCCGACTCGCTAACACTATAATCGCTGAATATATTGCGTGAGACGCCACCAGCTGTCGGTCTGGTGATGTTGACCACCGGGGTACCACTTGGTGCAGTAATCAGCTCGGGCTGAAACACAACCGGTGCGGTCGTATCAACGCTGATATCAGCCGACAGAACAATACCCGGCTGTAGAATAATCAACCAAACAAGATGTACGGCTAGTAGTTTTCGTAGCTGTTTGCTCATATCCCCCCCCATTTTCTCAATAAATTACTTCTGCATCACAAGTAGACTGAAACGGCAAAAGAAAGTTTGCCAGCACGATCAGCAAACTGCGCTGGCGGACTGATCGGCTGAGCGTACAACAGGTCAAACCGCCCGTATCGGCCGCGACCACGCAGACCAACTCCCCAGCCGGCCAGCTCATTGTAGCTATTGTCCAGACTGCCGTTAGCCTTAACCGAGCCCCAGTCAAACGCTATAAACGGCTCGAGCACACTGACGATTGTTGAACGCAAAGGTGCTGGGGCAATTATGGTCGAGATGACTTCGTTACGAACATAGCCACCCCGCTCACCACTGAAGCCTTCATTAAAATATCCACGTACAGTAAACAGACCACCGATATTGATCTGTTCACTGCTATAAAGAACTGCTTCACAGAACTGACCATTGGCAGACAGTGAATAGCGCAACGGAAATTTGGTGATCGGAAGCTCGTAAACAGCTGAAATCCTGCCGGTAAGCTTGGTGAATTTAGCCCTCGGCGCACCTGCCGGCAAGTTGCTGTCACTCTCAGCGCCAAGGGCCGGAAGCCCCTGGTGAACGGTCAAATCTACCCCGAGTGAAGTCCTGAATAACTGTTGCCTGTGCTGTAGTTTGACACGAGCGATAATCAGCTTTTGGCTGGAGGAGTACAACAAAAC
>JAUVAJ010000320.1 GCA_030591795.1 Desulfuromonadales bacterium
AGGTAATAGCGCGGAAGTTCATCCAGGAACCAAAGACCGCACCAATGGAGCCCCAGAGCTGTTCCTTGGGATCCATAGGGAAATCGTGACCAAGCTCTTCCTTGACCTTGATTTTAAAGAGGCCGACAAGTTCCTTCAGGTCATCGGCAGTCAGAGCAGTGTCCTCCTCAACGCCGCGATCCTCCTTCATTTTTTCGAGAAGATATTCGAGGATATCACCGTCCATGTCGAGAACAACATTGGAGTACATCTGGATGAATCGCCGGTAGGAATCGTAGGCAAAGCGTTCATCGCCACTCTGGGCTATCACACCCTGAACAGTATCGTCATTGAGACCAAGATTGAGAACCGTATCCATCATCCCCGGCATCGAGGCCCGGGCTCCGGAACGCACCGAAACCAGCAGCGGGTTCTGTGTGTCACCGAACTTCTGGTCCATCAACTTCTCGACCTGAGCCAGATGCTGGTTGACTTCCTCCTCCAGCCCGACCGGGTAATTGCGGTCGTTTTTGTAGAACTCGGTGCAGACTTCCGTGGAGATGGTGAAACCGGCCGGAACAGGCAGACCGATACTGGTCATTTCTGCCAGGTTGGCACCCTTGCCACCGAGCAGATTTTTCATATCTCCGCGTCCTTCAGCTTCGCCGTTACCGAAGAAATAAACGTACTTTTCCATTTTTGATTCCTCCCAAAGTAGGATTTATATAAATGTTGATTCGTTGGATTTGAGTCTGAAACCTTACTGTCAGACATCTAAAAATCAAAAACCTGTATTTAGCCGCGGTGAAAATCTGTAAGGACAAAAAATACAGGCTTTTGGTCTTTTGTTTTTAAACACAGATCTTGACAGATTTTCACCGCGGCTAATTTGCCTTTGACCTTAAACCAAAACTTTTATTTAGCCGCTATCAAAATCTATGAAAATCTATAAGGGCAAAAATAGAACCTTTGGTCTTTATGTTTTAAACATAGACCTTGATAGATTTTCATCGCGGCTAATTTGCCTTTGAACCTAAGGTTTTTTAAGCGGATATCCGCGTAAAGTCCGCAATATCAGCAAACAGGCTTGCGACCTGTGTCAACAAAGCCAGTCTGTTGGTTTTCACCTTGTCATCCTCAGCCATAACCATGACGCCATCGAAAAAAGCATCGACCGGCTCACGCAACCTGGCGATCTTCTGCAAGGCGACACCATAGTCACCCTTACCAACCTGGTCAGCGACTGCCTGACGGGTTACCTCGACCGCTGACGCAAGATCGCGCTCGCAATCGGCTTCGAACAGTTCGGGCTGTACAGCGGCATCAACACCACCCTTGATGATATTTCCAACCCTTTTGAAAGCCACGGCCAGGGGCTCGAAGTCAGCCGCCCCTTTGAGAGCAGCCAATGCCTCAACTCTCGCCACGGCATCGCCAGGCTCGTCGAAACGGGCAGACAAGACGGCATCAACCACATCGGTGCTGAAATCGCGACTGGTAAGCATATTCGCCAGGCGCAGGCGTATAAATTCCACCACATCGGCCTGTACCTCGGCACGTGGTCGGGTCAGCTTTGCTTCCAACAAGCCGAGACTCTGCTCGACCAGTTCCGGGATGCTGATCTGGTAGCCACGATCAAGAATAATATTGAGGACACCGATGGCACTGCGGCGCAGTGCATAGGGGTCGGCGGAACCGGTCGGGATCAGGCCGACACCGAAACAGCCACAGATGGTGTCGATCTTGTCTGCAATAGAAACAAAGGCGCCGAGATTATCCGACGGCAGGGTGCCTCCTGCCTCGGTGGGTAGGTAATGTTCGAAGATAGCGTTCGAAACGCGCGCATCCTCACCTTCCATGCGCGAATACTCACGCCCCATGATGCCCTGCAGCTCGGGGAATTCGTAGACCATCTTGCTTTCGAGATCACACTTGGCCAGCTTGGCGGCCCGTTCGGTCAGGGCAACCGCAGTTGGCTCAAAACACTCGGCCAAACCTTTAGCAATCTGCGTAAAACGCTCAACCTTCTCAAAGCTGCTGCCGAGCTTGGCCTGATAGATCACCTGCTTGAGGGATTCCAGGTTACTCTCCAGTTTGACCTTCTGGTCTTCCTCCCAGAAGAACATGGCATCGGCGAGGCGTGCACGGATAACTTTTTCATTACCCTTGATGACCACTTGCTCGTCTTGCGGGCGGGTGTTGGATACGGTGATGAACTTATTGAGCAGCTTGCCTTCGCTATCTTCAACGGTGAAATAACGCTGATGCTCACGCATCGAGGTCACCAGGAGTTCACGCGGCAGTTGCAGATATTTTTCCTCAAACGTACCACAGAGCGGAGTCGGGTCCTCGACCAGGTAAGTCACCTCTTCGAGCAGTTTTTCATCGAGCGCCGCCGAACCTCCGGCAGCCTTTCCGGTTTTTTCAACCTGCGCGCGGATTGTCGCCTTACGCTCATTATGATCAGCAGTCACAAAATGCTTGCGACAGCCTTCCAGCCAGTCTGCCAGGCCAGTCACGGCAAACTCCTGCGGCGCCATGAAACGGTGGCCGCGCGACTTATTGCCGCTGGTCAGGTTGCCGTGCGTGAAAGAAACCACCTCGCCGCCATAAAGAGCAACAATCCAGTGCATCGGCCGGACGAAGCGAATGTTGAGATTCCCCCAGCGCATCGCCTTCTTGAAGGACAGTCCGGCGACCAGACGCGACAAGATCCCGGTCAACAGCTCCGCTGTCGGTCGACCAGGCTCTTCCTTCTCGATAAACAGGTACTCACCCTTATCGGTTTCCACCAACTTCAGATCGGCGACATCAACCTTCTGCCCGCGGGCAAAGCCGATAGCGGCTTTGGTAGGGTTGCCTTCGGCATCATAAGCAATCTGCTTGGCAGGACCCATCGCCTCAGTACGCAGAGTCGGCTGGTCTTCGGCAACATCACTCACAGCCAGCGCCAGGCGACGCGGCGTAGCAAAGGTTTTAATCTCGGCAAACTCCAGACGAGCCGCTTCAAGCTCCTTACGAATCATCCGCTC
>JAUVAJ010000186.1 GCA_030591795.1 Desulfuromonadales bacterium
TTAACTGTTTACTTCGTTCGGTCGCGGCACTTGTATTCATTTACACGTCTCCCTTAGAAAAGATAAATAACAGCTTAATGTCTTATGTAGATGATTCTGGGTGAGGCAGTTGGCTTTCCTGGATGGTAAAAATTAAACGTCATTCTAACGGAAGGGGTGGAGAATATCCAAGTAAAAATGGGGCGTCGCTGTTCACGCGGGAAATAGTTGAAAAACAGTGCGTGAATCATGGTTTTGATACCGGAAAGTCGACCAGTACTTTTCCCGATTTATTAAGTTAAAAAGTATGTTCGATGACAATCTTTATGCCGATCAGAATCAGAATAATACCGCCAACTATCTCGACTCGCGGTCCCCAGTCTTCACCGATGCGACGACCGATCCGTAGGCCGATCAGGGTGAATAGGCAGGCGACGAGGCCGATAATCAGAGCTGGAAACCAGACGCTGACGTTGAGCATAGCCAGGGATAGTCCGACGGCCAGCGCATCTATACTTGTGGCGACCGACAGCAGTATCAGGCTGAAGCCGCGGGTCGGGTCTTGTGGTTTGTGCTCATCACTCTCGGGCTGTAGCGCCGCATAGATCATGTGCCCGCCGATCAGGGTCAACAGGGTCAGGGCGATCCAGTGATCATAGTCGACAATATATTGTTGAACCGTGCGCCCGACCAGCCAGCCGATAATCGGCATCAATGCCTGAAACAGGCCAAAATGAAAGCCGAGTCGAAAGTAGTGGCGCCCGGTCAACGGTGACACGGTGACACCGACACCCAGCGCTACGGCAAAGGCATCCATAGCTAGCGCCACGGCAATGCCGATAAGAACCAACAAATCCATAAAACTGTTATCTCCAGGCCAGCTGATTAAATAGACGAACAAATTTTGCCTTTGTTGCAATACCTTGTCAACCGGCCAACCCGTGATTAACTTGCATAAACAGAGTGACAGTAGTAAAATGCTGCGTTTAAGTACTTGAATAATTCAACGAGGAAGGTTGACGGATATGCGCGTAACTTTATTGTTTTGTCTTTTTAGCATTATTTCTGTTTCAGCTTTTGCGATGGCACAAGAAGGGTGTGGCGCCGGTGAATGCAACAGTTGTCACTCGATGACTCTGGATGAGGCCAAAGAGATGTTTCCCCGGGCCGAAAAAGTGATTTCGGTCGATTTCGCCGAGATGCCGGGTGTGTTTGTGGTTGAGCTTGAAGGTCAGGGACAACGCCAGCCGGTTTATGTCGATTTTTCCAAAAAGTATGTTGTGAGCGGTAATATCTATCGTTTGTCTGATGGTAAAAATATTTCAGCATCGAAAAGCAAGCAGACACCGAAAAAGATCGACCCGGCTAAAATCCCGGTTGCTGACGCTGTTCTGGTCGGGAGGGCCGATGCCAAATATAAAGTTATCATCTTTACCGATCCGGATTGCCCGTGGTGTAAAAAATTGCACATTGAGTTGAAGCAGGTGGTCAAAGCTGATCCGGAGATCGCGTTTCAGATCAAACTGTTTCCGTTGCCGATGCATAAGGACGCATACGCCAAGTCGAAAAGCATTGTCTGTCTGAAATCGGCTGGTCTGCTTGATGCAGCGTTTGAAGGCGCGCCGATCCCGCCGGCCAGTTGTGAGACCGATGCTGTCGACAAAACGATCGCTCTGGCGAATGAACTAGGCATCAGGGGGACTCCGGCAATCATTTTCCCGGACGGGTTGTTAAAGCCGGGATTTATGAAGGCGGATGACATTATTGCCGCTGTTCGTGGCAAGAAATAAACAGTAGCGGCATAAGTTCTTGCCTCCACTGGTATAATCTGTTAAGTATCCCTGACTTTTTCAGGAAGATTGTATATTTAAGGAGATAGTTTGATGGGATTGATGACAGGCAAGCGCGGTATTATCCTGGGTCTTGCCAACGATATGAGTATCGCATGGGGGATTGCCCAACAGTTAAGTGAGGCCGGTGCTGAACTCGCCTTTACCTATTTGAATGCAGCGCTGGAGAAGCGGGTTCGCCCTCTGGCCGAAAGCCTTGGTTCTACAGTGATTCTGCCCTGCGATGTCGGCAGGGATGAAGATATCGCCGCGACCTTTAAGGAACTTGAAAAGATCTGGGGCAAGATCGATTTTGTCGTGCACTCGGTCGCCTTCGCCAATCGGGAAGATCTGAAACGACCGTTCAGCGAAACCAGCCGAGACGGATTTTCTCTGGCGATGGACATCAGCGCTTATTCCCTGATCGCTATCAGTCGTTATGCCGCACCGTTGATGACCGATGGTGGCAGCATTGTCTCCCTGACATATCTCGGTTCGGTTCGGGTTGTACCTAACTACAACGTGATGGGCGTAGCCAAGGCGGCGCTTGAATCATGTACCCGCTACCTGGCCGCCGAGCTCGGTGAGAAGAAGATCCGGGTTAATTCTATCTCGGCCGGTCCGATCAAAACCCTGGCCGCTTCCGGGGTGGTCGGTTTGAAAGAGAAAATCAAGTATATGGATATCTATGCGCCGTTACGTCGGGCGGTTGATCAGACGGATGTCGGCAAATCAGCGCTCTATTTCTGCTCGGACTTGTCCAGTGGCGTGACCGGTGAAATTCATTATGTTGATGGTGGGTTCAGTACCACCGTTAATGTCTGATGACGGCGTAAAAAGTCAGCTTGCTGCGTTACAGTTTTTTTTAACTCAATAAACTTAAGGGGTCCTGTTGGGCCCCTTTGTTATTTACGAGCGACTCATTGAATAACGTTATCGGCAACATCACAGGTTTGAAAGCGAGTCAGCTGCGCGCGCTGGAACGGGTCTATACTCGACGCATTCCGGCCAGTGAGTTGATCACAGCTGAACTCGCTCGGTTTCTGACCGAACTTTCGCTGGAGATCCGTCGCCAGATTGCGGTGATTATTGGTCGCAACGGCAAAATCGTCCAAGTTATTGTCGGTGACGACAAGAGCATCTATATCCCGGATCTCTCCGGTTACCGCCTTGGTCGCAGTGGTCTGCGTGGACTGCGGCTGATTCATACTCATCTCAAGGGTGAAGCCCTGACGCAGGATGATCTGACTGACCTTTCTTTGCTCCGGTTTGATTTTATGGCGGCAATCGAGGTCGCAGCTGATGGTCTGCCGGGAGAGGTGCACTACGCGCATATCCTGCCGCTTAATCCCGAAGACAAACCGTACGAATTAATTACGGTGCCATCGATCCATCGGCTCGAATTACAGGTCGACAGCTTTCTCACCGCTCTTGATGCGGAAATTGAACGCAAGATGGCTGAGACCATTGATCTCTCCGATACCCGGGAGCGGGCGTTTTTGGTCTCTGTTAGTCAGGCGGCGCGACACGATATCGACGACGCGATGGCCGAGCTGAATGAGCTGGCTCGCACTGCCAATGTTGTTGTTGTTGATGAGATAATTCAGCGTCCACGTAAAATCAATCCGAAAACTTTGATCGGTGAAGGCCGACTCAAAGAGCTGATAATCGAGGCTATGCAGTGGAAGGTGAGTCTGTTGATTTTTGATCAGGACCTCACTCCGATGCAGATCAGCACGATCAGCGCCATGACCGAACTCAAGGTTATCGACCGGAGTCAGTTGATTCTCGATATCTTTGCCCGGCGCGCGCATACGCTGGATGGCAAGGTGCAGGTTGAACTGGCGCAGTTGAAGTACCTGCTGCCGCGTCTGACCGGTCGCGGTACTGCCTTGTCGCGTCTGGCTGGCGGAATCGGTGGCCGTGGTCCCGGTGAGACTAAGCTGGAGATTGACCGGCGGCGGATTCGCGACCGGATCTCCCGGTTGGAAAAACAGCTAGTTAACCTCTCGCGTGGCCGCAGACAGCGGCGGGGGAAGCGGATGCGCGGTCGTCTGCCGATCGTGTCGATTGTCGGGTACACCAATGCTGGCAAATCGACCCTGCTGAATGCTCTGACCCAGAGCAAGGTGCTGACCGAAAATTTGCTGTTTGCTACCCTTGATACCACTACCCGCCGGTTACGTTTTCCGCTGGAGCGCGAAGTTATTATCACCGACACGGTCGGTTTTATCCGCAAACTACCGAAAAGCCTGCTCGGCGCGTTCAAATCGACCCTGGAAGAACTTGAAGATGCCGACCTGCTGTTGCATGTGGTTGATCTCTCGAATCCCCGGTTTGAGCAACAGATTGCTTCGGTCGAGAAAATCCTTGCCGATCTTGATCTCGGCATGATTCCCCGTCTATTGATATTTAACAAAACCGATCAGGTCCTCGAGGCCGAGATCGCACCACTTTGCCGCCGGTTTGAAGCGATTCCGGTCAGCGCCCTGAACCGGAAAACCTTTGAGCCGTTGATGCTCGAAATGGAGCGTCGTTTCTGGCCGGAAGAAGCGGAACCCCTTGACGCAGAAGAAGATTTCCATTAGCCTGACTGCTCACTGGAGGATGTTGTTTTGCCTTTTCGCACGATAATTACCACTCTTATTACCTTGCCGTTTATGGTCGGCTGCCTGGCTGGCATGTCGACTGTGTCTGACGTAACCGAACCGTCTACTAGCCCGGTCAAAGAACCGCTGCAGGTTTGTGTTGTT
Organism: Desulfuromonadales bacterium; assembly: GCA_030591795.1. Next base: position 4,562 of record JAUVAJ010000186.1, read on the forward strand.
CCGACTGAA
>JAUVAJ010000212.1 GCA_030591795.1 Desulfuromonadales bacterium
ATTACAGTCATGTAAAACAAACTCCGAAAAACAAAAAAAGTGAGCAAATTGCTCACTTTCCCGGTGCTGCTGACGAAAAGTATCTACTTCATAACACAAGCCTATGTCTGGATGCAAGCACTTTAGCATCCATTTATGTATGCTGGAACAAGCAACCTACGGGCGCTAATAACTACCGTTGCGCGAAAGGATGGCAATGCCTTCAATATGCCAAGTCTGTGGAAACATATCCACTGGTCGAGCCGACAGTATATTATAACCATTTTGCAACAAAACCGACAGATCCCGGGCCATGGTGGTCGGGTCGCAGGAGACGTAAACTATACGCTCCGGTTGCATTTGCAATAACACCTTGATTACCTGCGCAGCACCATTGCGGGGCGGGTCAAGTACAACGGTATCAAACCGTGTCGACTTGCTGAGCTGCTCGATAACCCGTTCAGCGCGTCCGGCAATAAATCTAACATTGTCCAAACTGTTATTTCGAGCGTTATTAATTGCTGCTTTGACACCTGGTGCATACTCTTCAACCCCAACCACCTCGGCACAAATTCGAGCCAGCGGCAACGAAAAGTTACCAACTCCGCAATAAAGATCCAGAACTTTTTCTTGTCCGGACTTGATTGCACCGTGCAATACCTCTTTGACCAGTCGCATATTCTGTTTAAGGTTGATTTGTGTAAAACCACCGGGCGGAAAACCGAGTTGCAAGACCGCATCGGTTTCAGGTGTGATTGATTGTGAAATGCCTTTACACATTGTTTTTGCTAAACCATTGCGACCGGACTGTAGATGCAAAGAAAGACCCGCATCGACCATCTTCTGCAAAGCGCTGTGCAATCCAGCAATATCCGTTCCGGTAAAATGCACCACAAGGCTGACTTGACTGACTGAATCGACACAAAAATCGATTTGATTGATTTGGTCCGCCTGCGCAAAGTTTACTATGCAGACACGAAAAAGCTCAAGCAGAGGCGGTATTGATGGATCAAGAATCAGACATTTGTCCGTATCGACAATGTGGTGAGAGCCAGCCCGGTAAAACCCCGCGATCAGCCCCTGCTCGGTCATTCGGCATTTAATCTGGGTCCGACACCGATAGCCAGATTCATCAGGCGCTGCGATAATCGATTGAATCAGCTCCGGGTTACAACCGGTTGCCCGCACCAGCGTGTCGATAAAAATTTTCTCTTTCCAGTGCAACTGTATCTGATACGGAATATGTTGCCACTGGCAGCCACCACATTCAGGAAAAAACCGACACGGCGGCTCACGTCGGTCAGCAGAAACATTTAATACTGAAATAAGCTCGGCTTCACAATAACGCTTCTTATCCCTGATAATACGACATTGAACAATCTCACCGGGAAGAACCGCCGGAACAAAAATCGCTTTGCCGTTATAACGGCCAACCCCCCGACCACCATAAGTCAGAGAATCTATCGTCAAGTCAATCGTCTCAGCCATTGATTGACCGTAGAGACGGACGCTCTAGCAAACGCTTGCGAAGTAATTGTGCAGGGAATTGATCTTTAGACATGTATGGCAATGAACTGTCGATAAACTGCTGGATCATTTGCCTGCAGACCGCTGACACTTCAGGGCCGGCAACACCCATCCGCTTTAACTCTTGCCGGTCTTCAAATAGAGCACCAAATCTATTTTTTGCCTGCAGCTGTTCCTTCTCTGAAAAGCCAAATTCAACCAGCAGTTCATTTGATAAATGAATACGGCTGACAACCTCAATTTTAACCTGATAAAAGTTGCCGTAGTAACGATTGGACAAATCGTTAAAAACCAGTTCAAGACCATTATCCAGAAGCTGCTGACGCAGCATGGTGTCACTCATGATTCTTCCTTTGTGCCGCGCTTGCGCCGATCGGCTTCAGCCCAGTCGATACTGCTGAACATACCGCGCAAAATCCGAACCTCCCTGTCATTCAACAGCGCACGACCGAATATTCGTCTAAAAGTATGAATAATATGTTCAGGGTTTTTCGGATCGAGGTAGTCAATATCAAGCAATGTTTGCCGCATATGTTGGTACATTGATTCAAGCGTTTCACTAGAGGCCAGTCTTTTGCGCCCGGGATCGTGAACCAGGTCAGAACTGCCGACAGCCGTCTCATAAAGACATAGGGATACAGCCTGCGCGAGATTCATCGAGGGCAGCTCCTCCCGGGTCGGTATGGTAACAAAACGCTGGCAGTGATCAAGCTCCTCAGTCAGCAATCCTCGATCTTCCCGACCGAAAACCAAGGCAATTCGCCCTTGGTTGACAAATGGGGCGGCAACTTCGTATATGTCGCGAGGGTTGATAAAGTCTTCTCTGTATTTACCAAAACGCCGGGTCGTGCCGAATGCCAGGTGACAATCAGCCAGAGCTGAAGCAATATCCGGATATACAATAGCTTCTTCGAGGATTGAAGCCGCTTTGACAGCCATCAGACGCGCATCTTTACCAAGATGATCAACCTCCGGCGCAACCAACCGAAGATCAGAAAAACCGAAATTAGCCATCGCGCGCACCACCGAGCCGATGTTCAACCCACCCTGAGGTGCAACTAGTACTACACTGAAATTGGTCAAGGTATCTTTAGTCACAACGATATACTCATATTCAGGACATTCTCGGCTTAAATCCAGCTTCGCGATAAGCGGCAAAACGTTTGCGTGACGCATTGGCTTTGTCGTCATTGTAAAGCTCAGCAAAATCGACTGCTATTTCAAATCGACTAATAAATGGGACACTACAAGGACGGCCCATAATCAAAACATGCGCGCCGTTCTGATTCTCTTCATGACTGGCAATCACGATCGGCTCATGAAAACAGTCAACCGCCCCATTATCATAAACATGTGGGAGAAAAGAATTTTTATTCCAGCTCCACATAAATCGATCCAGAGTAACGCCTTGATTCTCATCATCAACGACTATCAAAACACGTTTACCGTCTGCCATAAACTGCTCCGCAATGCTACATAACAACGGAGCCTTTTCAGGTTTCTGCAGCTTATAAAAACAAGCCTCAGTCATGAGCAACCTCTCTTTAAGTAAACAACAGATGCAACCAGACTTTCTTACATAATTATATGATAATAATTGAGTCAGAATGCACGACACTGAATGAAAATGGAATCAAAACCTAACAAAACATAGCTGTTGACGTCAATATGGTAAAACATCATATTCTTCAGCCAAAAAAGTCTTGCAATACCAGAACAACCATGTTAGAAATCGCCGTTCGACACAACAGGAGGATACCAATGGCCAAGCAATGTGAAGTATGTGGAAAAAAACCGATGTCTGGCAACAATGTCAGTCATGCCCATAATAAAACCCGCAAAGTGTTTAATCCCAACCTGCAAAAGGTTCGGGCTCTGGACGAAAACGGTGTTGCGCGCTATATCAAGGTCTGCACCCGCTGCATCCGTAGTGGCGCAATAAAAAAAGCTGTCTGATTAAATAGACAGAGTATAGTTCAACCCGGAGAGAATGGGGTCTATTCACTCTTTTCGTTGGTTAAAATAAACAGGGCGTACGTTGATAAACGTGCGCCCTGTTTTACATCAAATTATTCAATTCACTTACAAGTCGCAATCCACTCAATCTCAATATCAACTCCTTTGGGCAATCCCGCAACCTCTACACAGGCGCGTGCCGGAAACGGCTCAATAAAACAGTTGCCGTAAAGGTCATTGACCACTGAAAAATCATTCATATCAGTCAGGTAGATTGTCGTTTTAACCACATGAGAGAAATCGAGTCCGGCTGCAGTTAACATCGCCTGCATATTCTGCAGGACCTGCCTGGTCTGGGCGACAATATCACCTTCACATAAAGTTCCGTCTGCCTGCAGAGGAATTTGCCCGGAGAAAAACACCAGATCGCCAATCTGGATCGCCTGGGAGTACGGACCGATTGCTGCTGGAGCCTGGCTTGAAACGATCGTCTTTTTCATAATAGAAAACTCCTCAATACCTTAGTCTCTCAACCTTGTGCACACCTTTTACTTTACGCAAACACTTCATAACCCGGTTCAGGTGCTCGAGATTATTAACCTCTATTTCAAAAATATTAACCGCATCGCCTCCGGCAGAGGATTTTACCTGAGCACTCAAAATATTCGCTTCAGCTTCGCTTATGGTCGATGTTAATGCCGCCAACATCCCCTTACGATCAGAGCAAACCAACCTGATCGAGACTGCACGAGTTGCTGTTTTACTCACATCCCATTCAACATCAAC
>JAUVAJ010000305.1 GCA_030591795.1 Desulfuromonadales bacterium
AATCTAATAGCCAGTCAAAAGGATGTGGTTTCTGTTCAGGAGCAGCTTCCGGATGATGATGAAGCTATTCAGTTGATTCGGGTAGCGGTGCAGGCCGGGCTCGAAAAGATTGTGTCGATGCGTCAGGCTGAGGGTGAGGCCATGCAGCTGGATATGGCGGCACGTCTTGATGCCTTGAAAGGTCATGTGGCGAACGTTGTGCAGCGTGCACCAGTTGTCGTTAAGGAATGGCAACAGAAATTGCGTGACCGGTTGGCCCGTTTGCCTGATGATGTCACTTTTGATCCACAGCGGGTGGCCCAGGAGGTTGCAGTATTCGCTGATCGGAGTGATATCACCGAGGAGGTTACACGTTTCAGATGTCATATAGACCAGTTCGAGTTACTCTTCAAATCTGATGAGCCGGTTGGCCGCAAAATGGATTTCTTGTCGCAAGAACTCAATCGTGAAGCGAATACTATGGGGTCCAAGGCTAACGATGCAGATCTGGCAAGAACAGTAGTAGAGATTAAAGCAGAATTGGAAAAAATTCGCGAACAGGTTCAGAATATTGAGTAAGGGTATATGGCAGATATAAAAGGAAATATTTACGTTATTTCAGCACCTTCCGGTGCTGGCAAGACTTCTCTGTGCAAGGAACTGATTGACTTTTTCCCCGCACTGCGCCATTCTGTCTCTTACACTACCAGAGCGATTCGTGGTGGCGAAGCAGACGGTGTTGACTATCATTTTGTTGATCAGGCAACGTTCGATCAGATGGTTTCAACCGGTGCTTTTGTTGAATGGGCTCTGGTGCATGGCAATAATTATGGTACGACACTGCAAAACCTGCAGCAGGCGCGCGACACGGGCTCGGATATTTTACTTGAGATCGATTGCCAAGGCGCTCGTCAGTTAAAGAAAAACCTGACCAAAGCTACGTTTATTTTTATAATGCCGCCTAGTATTGAGGAACTTACACGCCGCTTGGTCGGACGAAATACAGACGCTGACGATGTTATTAAACAAAGGATCGTCAATGCATCTGCAGAGATGAAAGAGGCGACATGGTATGACCATGTTGTCATCAACGATAAATTCGAATTGGCCCTTGCTCAGCTTAAAAAAATCATGCAAGGTGGTCATACTTAATCAGTAGCCTTACGGCTCAAGGAGTGCACAAAAATGGCACGTGTTACCGTTGAAGATTGTTTACAGCAGATACCAAATCGCTTTTTGCTGGTGATGGTTGCAACCAAGCGAACCAAGCAGCTTTACAAAGGGGCTAATCCTCTGGTTGAAAATAAATCCGACAACAAAAAAGTTGTGCTCAGCTTGCGCGAAATTGCGGCCAGTAAGGTCGAATATGAGATGCCAGCCAGCATCAACTGATTGTCCGGTCTGACTTGTTTCTAACAGCGCCGGTGACTTCTGTTGCCGGCGTTCTCTTTTTGCTATATATCAGATGCGAACATCATGATTTCGCTCGACGATATCCTTACAGAAGTCCGTTCCCACAACCCGGACGCCGACATTGAATTAATCCGGAATGCCTTTGATTTTGCGTCTAAGGCACACGAGGGACAGGTTCGCCTTTCCGGTAATCCGTACACCACCCACCTGCTTGAAGTTTCCCTGATTCTGGCCCGCTTTAAAATGGACACCACTGTTGTCATCAGTGGCCTGTTGCACGATGTTGTAGAGGATACCGAGACTACGCTCGATGTGATCAGGGCTGAATTTGGCGACAATGTAGCCACTCTGGTTGACAGTGTCACCAAGATTGGTCGTATCGCATTTCGGACGCGAGAAGAACGGCAAGCCGAGAGCTTCAGGAAAATGCTGTTGGCTATGGCGCGTGACCTGCGCGTTATCATCATCAAGCTCGCGGACCGGCTGCACAATATGCGAACGCTGGAGTTTGTTTCGGAACCAGAGCAGCAGCAGATCGCCCGGGAAACCTATGAGATATATGCACCGCTGGCTAATCGTCTCGGTATCAGTTGGTTGAAAGGAGAGCTTGAAGACCTGGCGTTTCGCTATCTTGAACCCGAAGCGTACAGCAGTTTATCTGAAAAGGTCTCGGTACGAAAGAAGGAGCGAGAGACTTATATTGAGGATATTCGCAGTATAATAAAAGCCAAATTGGATACCCAGAACATTGAAGGTGAGGTCTCCGGGCGTTCGAAACACCTTTATTCGATCTACAATAAAATGGAACGACAACAGATCGAGTTTAACCAGGTTCACGATCTGTCGGCTTTTCGTATCATTGTCGACTCTGTGCGTGATTGTTATGCCGCTCTCGGTATCATCCATGCCGCATGGCGACCGATTCCCGGTCGTTTCAAAGACTATATAGCCATGCCAAAGGCAAACCTTTACCAGTCTCTGCATACAACGGTAGTCGGTCCTTATGGTGAACAGATGGAAGTCCAGATCAGGACTGAAGATATGCACCGTATCGCCGAAGAGGGGATCGCCGCACACTGGAAATACAAGGAAGAGGGAAAGTCGGTTACTGTAGGTCGGGACGCCGGAAACTTTCGCTGGCTCCGACAGATGCTCGAATGGGAACAGGAAGTCAAGGATTCACACGAATTTATTGATTCGGTCCGGGTTGAGCTGTTCCCGGCGGAAGTGTACGTATTTACTCCGGATGGTGATGTGAAAGAGTTGCCCCGAGACTCTACTCCGGTTGATTTTGCCTTTAATGTCCATTCGGACGTTGGTCTGCATTGTATCGGCGCCAAAGTGAATGGCAGAATGGTTCCACTTAAAACGATACTGAAAAATGGCGATCGGGTTGAAGTGCTGACCTCTGAGAAGCAGAAACCGTCGAAAGATTGGCTTGCCTTTGTCAAGACCAGTAAAGCCAAGAATCGGATCAGACAATGGATAAAAGCCGAACAGCGAGAAAAAAGTATTGAACTCGGCAAGAGCCTGCTTGAAAAAGATTTGCGTAAGCATGGATTCAGTCTTAATCGAATTGTCTCTGGCAAGACATTAAAGCCGACGTTGGATGAACTCGGTTTTGTCAAGTTGGACGATTTGATGGCGAATCTGGGTTATGGAAAAATTTCGCTCGGTCAAGTTGTTAACCGGCTGATCCCGAAGGAGTTGCAGAAAGAAGTTCCCCCGACGCCCGGTAAACTGACCAAGGTTCTGGATAAAATTCGTCGTAA
>JAUVAJ010000148.1 GCA_030591795.1 Desulfuromonadales bacterium
ATATTGAGTTGAGTGGAAAGTTAAATACGGAAGAAATGAAAACTGCCTTAGACGAACTTGTCAGCAAGGCAGAGAATATTGAAAATGGCGCAATGCTGTACGAAATTATTGACTTTCATCTACCATCACTTGGAGCAATTGCAGTTGAATTTTCACGGTTGCCAGCGATGTTTGGCCTTATGAAAAGATTTGATCGCGCTGCGGTACTGACAGATAAGACTTGGCTGAAAAAAGTAAGTGAATTTGAGGGGGCCCTGATCCCTGGCCTAGAAATAAAGGCTTTCAATAGAGACCAAAAAGAGGAAGCAGAAGCTTGGTTGTCGAGTTAGGTTGGCGAAAAATAGCTAACCAGATAATCAACGCGGACGGGAACCTGCAGCCGAAATTCTCGAATAGCTCGGCGGGCCGCGAAGGTCGTCAATCCGCCGGTTATCTTCACCGTTAGCTCTCAGACCTACCCACGAAAAATGGACACCCTCATCAGTTAGGTTTATACCTAAAGAGAGGTGTGAAATGACCAAGAGAATGATCACCGAAGTAATAAACCCTGTCTTCAGATCAAGTTCCTTGCCGGTAAACCTATGTTCTGGACGAAATGATCTGTATTTATCAGCACAATACCACACAAAAAAAGGCACCGGATTACTCCGGCGCCTTTTTTGTTACTACTTGAAATTTTTATCAATAACGGTAGTGATCAGCCTTATACGGTCCGTCAACCGGTACATTAATATAATCAGCCTGATCCTGGCTCAGAACGGTCAGTCGTGCACCGAGCTTGTCGAGGTGCAGACGGGCGACCTTCTCGTCGAGATGCTTTGGCAGCACATATACTGAGTTCTTGTACTTATCACCCTTCTGAAACAGCTCGATCTGGGCCATGACCTGATTGGTAAAGCTGTTTGACATGACAAACGACGGATGACCGGTCGCACAACCGAGGTTAAGCAGACGACCTTCGGCGAGGATGATAATAGCGTGCCCATCCGGGAACACCCACTGGTCAACCTGATTGCCGTGCTCCTGTGGATTCTTGATGTTGATCTTCTGCACGCCGGGGAGCTTTTCCAGTTCGATTATCTCGATTTCATTATCAAAATGACCGATGTTGCCGACGATGGCGTTATGCTTCATCCGCTGCATATGCTCGAGACGGATGATGTCTTTGTTGCCGGTGGTAGTCACGAAGATGTCAGCAGTTTCAACCACATCTTCCAGCGTCTTAACCTCATACCCTTCCATCAACGCCTGTAGCGCGCAGATCGGGTCAATCTCGGTAACGATAACCCGGGCACCCTGGCCACGCAGCGACTGGCAGGAGCCTTTGCCGACGTCACCGTAACCACAAACAACTGCGACCTTGCCGGAAAGCATAACGTCGGTGGCACGCATGATGCCGTCGACCAGGCTGTGCCGACAGCCGTAGACGTTGTCGAATTTGCTCTTGGTCACTGCGTCGTTGACATTCATCGCCGGGAACGGCAGTAGACCGTCTTTCTCCAGTTGGTAGAGGCGATGCACACCGGTGGTGGTCTCTTCGGTGACACCCTGGATAGTGTCGCGCATTGCGGTCCAGTTGTTACGTTTTTCATTGATCGACGACGTAAGACATTTGATCAATTCAACAACGTCTTCCGGGTCGTCGGCGGACAAGGCCGGGATACCATCTTTTTCCCAATCTGCCCCGTTGAGCACCATCATGGTTGCGTCGCCGCCATCATCAAGGATCATGTTCGGCTGCTGACCATTCGGCCAGGTCAGCGCCTGCTCGGTACACCACCAGTACTCTTCCAGGGGCTCGCCCATCCAGGCAAACACTGGCACACCGGTAGCGGCAATAGCAGCAGCAGCGTGATCCTGGGTCGAGAAAATATTGCAAGATGCCCAGCGAACCTCGGCACCGAGGGCGAGTAGGGTTTCAATCAGCACGCCGGTCTGAATGGTCATATGCAGGGAGCCGGTAATCCGGGCGCCCTTGAGCGGCTTACTTTGACCGAACTCTTCGCGCAGCGCCATCAGGCCCGGCATTTCAACCTCGGCCATGGTCAGTTCCTTACGGCCCCAGTCAGCCAGACCCAGGTCTTTAACTTTAAAGTCTTGTGTGCTCATATTCTTTGTTCCTTTCTATGCACCCGATCGGGTATCTGTTTAGCGAATCAAACGGGCGACTGTAAGCAGTACGCCGTACTCTTCTGAATTTCCGTCAATTGTTTCTATAAACTCTACAACAAAACCGGCTCCGGTTAACCAGTCAACCAGTTCATTTTTTTCAAATCCAAGCCAGACATCGGCCATGCTGGAACGGACTGCATCCTGTTGGTGGCGTTGCAGGTCGGCAATGATAAGTAACCCGTCCGGTTTGAGCGCCCGCCCCGCCTCTTGCAGAACGTCTCCAGGCTGCGGCACATGATGCAGAACCATATTCATCAACACCACATCGAGCTCGGCATCGGCCAGCGGCAAGTGAGTCAACTCACCCAAGCGTAAATCACAACTGTGCCCCGACGCGGACAACCGTCGCCCGGCTTCAGCCAACATGGCAGCGGAGTGATCAATCCCGACCAGACGCTTACAACGACACGCCAGCTCCGGCAACAAGCTACCGGTGCCAACTCCGAGCTCAGCCAACTCCGTTGCCGACGGAATCTGTGCCAGCAGTTGTGGCAGATAATCAGGCGTCGGCAAAACATTTTGCGCCAGATCGTCCCAATCCCGGGCATGCTCTTCAAAAAACTGCAGATTCTGCTGCCGGCGTTGTTCGCGAAATGTGACCAACGCTGTCATATCGTCCCGATGCTGCGGCAGAGAATCAAGTCGCGTCCTGATTTCCGGCCAGAGCGACAGGAACAACTGCTCATCTTCTACGATCCGATAATAGTTCCAGGTCCCTTGTGGTTTTACCGCCAGAATACCGGCTGCACAAAGAATTTTAAGATGATGGCTGACCTTTGACTGCCCGAGATCGAGCAACGACGTCAGATTCTGCACCGTCAGTTCACCACGCGAGAGAACGTCGAGCAGTCTGAGTCGGAGCGGGTCAGCCAGAGCTTTAAGCAGAGTCACCATATCAATTAAAACAATTCCTTTATATCAAGAAATATTGATATAACAGAAACACTCATTTCATGTCAAGAGGCCAAGCACTACTTTTTAACTATAGCTGTTTACTGCTTGTGGGATTTTGCCAGGCGGAAAAACATGATCCGATACCAGAGCCAGGTAAGGATCCCGGCAACGACACGACCGGGAGGGTTGTCAAGTAAAGGCTCAACCCACTTGTCATGGATGGCAAGTCGATGATTTACCCCCGCGCCTGGCGCGATATTAGCCCTATATTGATGACGGGTGTCAAAATAAAAAGGAATCTGCCAGGCATTGGAGCGAACATACCTGCCGGTTTCGTACCAGAAACCGAGACGTTTTCGCAACGACATTTGACCTGTTAAGCTGCGAATCAATCGCAAATAAGGGAATAGTTGAAGTCGACCGGTACAATCCTGAGTCTGATAGATGTTAGCGGCTTCGGAGAAAAATTCTTGCCAACCCATAGCAATAAAATTCATCAAAAATGAACTGAAAGTCTGACGCTCCTTAACCCCTTCAACTTCAAATCGACGGGCCGAGGTCTCAATCGCCTCGGGGAAAAGCAACCAGGCGCCTTGCGCTCTGACGCGTTCAGCAAAACGGGTATCCTCGGCAATCGGATACTGATTATCAAACGGGCCAATCTTGTGAAAAAAGTCACGCGTCAGCATAAACCCCTGATCGCCATGTGTGCATTCTTGTCGATTGAGGCGTGCCTTGCACTCCATGTGATAGTACAACTCCGGATAAGAAGTATCCTGCCGTCTGAATTTGAGCGAGTAATGCCCGGCTAGATATTTTTCAGAACTTTTCTGAGCACTTTGCAATGCTGACCACCCACGCTGCAACGCATTACTGTCGCTAAACAGACTATCAACATGCAGAAACAACAACATCTCGGTTGATGCGGCCGCGGCTCCCGCGTTCATTTGTGCACCTCGACCCTTTTTACAGTCGACAACATAAATGTTAAATAAATATCCTGTAGCAAGGCGTCGAGCTTCTATTACGGTACCGTCAGTCGAGCCGCCATCACAAATTATCAATTCAAAACCGAGATCCTGCTGCGCGGCCAAGGTAGCAAAAAATTGTGGCAACAACTCGACTTCATTATAGACCGGCACAATTATAGAAAGTTGTAGTGTCTGCATTTAACGACTATACCGTATTGACGGGCACAAAAAAAGCCGGACCATTTTCGGTCCGGCTTATAAATACTCTTCATAGCTTGTATCAGATTCCAGCCCGCTTGCGCAGTGAATCGATACGATCGGTACGCTCCCAGGTGAAATCTGGCAGTTCACGGCCAAAGTGACCGTAAGCGGCGGTCTGACGATAAATAGGCCGGAGCAGATCGAGAGTTTCAATAATAGCACGCGGGCGCATATCGAACTCTTCCTGAGCAATCCGGGCAATATCATTCGACGGGATAACACCGGTACCATAAGCGTTGATCATGACCGAAACCGGGTCGGCAACTCCGATGGCGTAGGCAAGCTGAACTTCGCATTTCTCAGCCAGTCCGGAAGCAACGATATTCTTGGCGACATAACGCGCCATGTAAGATGCGCTACGATCAACCTTCGACGGATCCTTACCGGAGAAAGCGCCACCACCATGCGAACCTTGACCACCGTAGGTATCAACGATGATCTTCCGACCGGTCAGACCACAATCACCCTGTGGGCCACCGACAACAAAACGGCCGGTCGGGTTAATGAAATACTTGGTCTTTTCATCAAGCAGGTCGGCCGGTATTTCGTGACGAATAACCTCTTCGATCATCGCTTCCTTGATCGTTTCGTAAGCGACATCCGGAGTGTGCTGGGTCGAGATAACTACTGAATCAACACGTACCGGCTTGTCGTTAATATATTCAATCGAGACTTGCGACTTGCTATCCGGGCGCAGGAAAGAAACCATGCCGCTCTTGCGAATATCGGCCATGCGCTTGGTCAACCGGTGCGCATACTTAATCGGCATCGGCATCAACTCCGGCGTTTCGTTACAGGCGTAGCCAAACATCAACCCCTGATCACCGGCCCCTTGCTCGCTATGCAGGCCTTCTCCTTCGGTGACACCCTGAGAGATATCTGGCGACTGACGATCCAACGCTACCAGAACAGCGCAAGTTTCCCAATCAAAACCCATTGACGCAGCACTATAGCCAATCTCTTTAATCGTCTCACGGACAACATCCGGATAATCGACCCGGGCGGAAGTGGTAATTTCACCGGCCAGCATTGCCATGCCGGTAGTAACCAGAGTTTCACAGGCAACCCGGGCTTG
>JAUVAJ010000137.1 GCA_030591795.1 Desulfuromonadales bacterium
ATAATAACACCGCTGTTGGTGGTCTCGGGCTGGGGATGAATATTGTCCATCACAGTATCGAAAGCCACGGTGGTAATATCCAGGTGGCCAGCGAGCCGGGCCGAGGAACTGTTGTGACGGTCGACTTGCCGTTCGGCACGCCGAAACAATTTATCCCGTAAACGTAAAATTGTCAGGGATGGCAAGGAACAAAAGGTGTACTGAAACTACGTAATACGGCCGAGCATTAAATTCAGTGTTTATTTGTAATACTTTTCACTTCTGAAGTTCACGCCTCTCATCCTCCAGCGACAATCTGTCTGATCCCATCTGCAATAAACTGAATCGACAGCGCCGCCAGAATCACACCGAGCAGACGACGCAGGATGTCGTCACCGGTACGACCGATCACCTTTTTTATTCGGTTAGATGCGATCAGTGCCGCGTAGGTGCCAAGGAAAATGGCAGCTATCGCCGCAACAAGTGACATACGTCCGGCCATTGCCGATGGCTGGGAGAAGAGCAGGATGGTTACAGTCAGACAACCCGGCCCGGCCAGCAGCGGGATCGACATCGGAAACACCGAGATGTCGACTTCCGGCCCACTGTTCCACTTACGACCGGTCTCGCCCTTGGTCACCATATTGAATGCAGTGATAAACAGCAGCAAACCACCTGAAACACGTAGCGCAGCGATGCTGATACCGAGCTTGGCCAACAGCGCTTCACCAAAGAAGCCGAAGATTACTACAATCAGTCCGGAGATCAGGGTGGAGCGCAACGCCATGCGCCGGATGTAGCTTCGCTCGCAGCTATCGGTCAGGCCATGGAAGATCAGTGCCGTCCCGATCGGATCGATAATGACGAAATAAGAAGTTAAAGCGTGTAGGAAAATATCGGTGGTCATGGCAGTCTCTTTTGTAATAGTTTTTTACTCAGACAAGGATAACTCAATTGAAATATCCTGCGGCATTATTTTTGCATTATTTCAACAAACTTAAATTCTAATTTCATGGAGGGGTCATGTCCCTAATCAGTATTTCTTGCCCACATTGTGGCTATAGCAAAGATGTCGACCGAGCCAAAATCCCGGCAAAGCTAAAAAGCATTAAATGTCCGGAGTGTGGAAAGTCTTTTAAGCTTGAAGATATGACAAAAATTGCCCCACCACCGCCGCAAACCGGCACTCCAACTCAGGCACCTCAACCAAAGCAAACTCTGCAAACAACACCGACTGGTCCACGTCGTTTAGCGTTTTCCTTTACCGGAAATGCTCGGGAATATTTTGGCATCTGGATCGTTAACACTCTGCTTAAGATTGTTACTGTCGGTATCTACTCCCCCTGGGCCAAGGTGCGTAAGCGCCAGTACTTTTATGGCAACACTATGCTTGACGATGCTAACTTCGATTATCTGGCCAACCCGATCGCTTTGCTTAAAGGCTGGTTAATTGGTGCAGCACTTTTTATCGCCTACTCACTAGGCTCACAGTTCAGCCCGATACTCGGCATGGTCTTTGGTCTATTAATCTTCTTTTTGGTGCCGTGGGTGATCGTCCGATCGAGGCTGTTCAACAATCGCAATTCAGCCCATCGTAATATCCGCTTTAATTTCCGACCGGCTTATGCTGAGTCTTATAAGGTCTATGCCTGGCTGCCGGTTCTTTCAGTTCTCACTCTCGGGCTGTTAACCCCTTATGTGTTGTATCGGCAAAAACGCTTCGTGATGGAGAACAGCAGCTTCGGTCGATCGTACTTCAGTTTTGATGCCGGGCCAAAAGCTTTCTATATGGTCTCCTTGAAGACCGTTGGCTTCGCGATACTGTTCTTCGGCGCGTTCTTTGGCCTTACGGCGTTACTCGGCACATCTATTCAACCAGGTGCCGAGTCTGCGATGCCGGTTGCTTTCGGCATTCTCGTGCCGTTCTTGATGGTGTCCGGATATTTCTTCCTGTTTGTTTATGGCTATGTCCGAGTTACCAACCTGACCTGGAATGGCACATTCCTCGGTAAAAACCGCTTTGTCAGCACTATGCGAGTTCGCGATATGAGCTGGATAATGTTTTCCAACATTCTCGCTTCTATTCTGTCGGTCGGACTGCTGGTTCCGTGGGCTTCGGTACGCCTGGCCAGATACAGACTTGCTAATCTGGCCCTGAATACCTCAGGTGATCTTGATCATTATATTAACGGCAATATTGAGCATACCAGCGCTGCTGGCGAAGAGATTGGCGACATCTTTGGTGTCGATTTCGGTATCTGATGCAGACTAACGGTGACTATTACAACGGCAAGCGATCTGAACGGTACTCTGTCGACCTGAACATCAGCGGCGACCGACTTCTGCTCTCCGGTGACGGCATCGAACTGTCCTGGCCGTTGCGCGAGGTCAGAATTTCTACCCCGCTCGGCTCAATGAAACGCTCCATTTATCTGCCGGATGGTGGAAAGTGTGATTTTGACGATAAAAACTTTGCACAACTGGCAGAGCGACGCCAGGGTAAAGGCCGTTTTTTTAATGGCGTACACCGCTGGGAGAACAGCCTGAAACTCGCCTTTGCCGCATTAATTGTAACGATTACACTGGTGCTCGGCTTCATCCAGTTCGGAATTCCGGTATTGGCTGAGCAAGCCGCCTATGCCATCCCACCATCTACAGAAATCACTCTTGGCCAGGAAACCTTGATGTTTCTCGACCGCGCGATGTTTAAGCCGACCGAACTCGACGAAGATAGACAGGCAGAGATTGAAGCTTTATTCATGCAGGTGGTAGCAGCGCTCGATGCCACCGAACGGCCCTATAAACTTGAGTTACGCAGCTCACCAAAAATTGGCGCCAATGCCTTTGCCTTGCCGGGTGGCGCAGTGATCATGACCGACGAATTGATTGCACTAGCTGAACACGATGAGGAGATCGCCGCCGTCCTGGCGCATGAGGTAGGTCATGTACGGCATCGTCACGCCATGCGTCAGGTGATTCAAGGTTCAGCGGTTGGACTGATAGTTGCTACTCTGACCGGCGATGTGTTTTCAGCGACTTCTCTGGCGGCAACTTTACCAACGATGCTGGTCGATGCAAAGTTCTCACGCGACATGGAGCTTGAAGCCGATGATGTTGCGATCGAGTATCTACTTAAGCAAGGGGATACGGTCGAGCATTTTGCAGCAATCCTGACTAGTATGGAACAGGCCTATGCCAAGAAACACGGCACTGCCGTTGGGGAGGGGAATTCGGCGAACTATTTCTCAACACATCCGGCCACAAGGGAACGAATCGAACGGCTGAATAATCGATTAAATTGACACCCTGGATATCAACTAGATGCTCAACACAGCGAAAATTTTTCATGTAATGCAACACCTGACAGTTTACACCACCGCTCTACACTGTCGTCAATCGAACGCCTCGCGCAAGTACATCATCGCTAACCGACCGCGAGCGGCCAGACAGACGAGACAGACCTCGCCTTCATCGTCATACTGTTCGCGGGCGAGAACCAGCCCGACCTCCACGGCCGGATCCTGTGACGCCTCAGTCGGATCGAACGGCTTCTGACAGAGACAACACTCTTTCATGCCACGCTCTCCATCCGGTCTTTGACCAGATCGGCCATCGCCTGCAGAAAATCATCACCTGCATTCAGTGACGGGGCACGAACATATTTAACGATGCCGTGTTCTTGCGCATGCTCACGATATTCGATGTCAATCTCATGCAAAGTCTCAATATGATCGGAGACAAATGAGACCGGTACGATCAACAGCGACGTTTTGCCGGCCACCGCCAACCGGTCCATCACGTCGGTCGTCTCCGGCTCCATCCACTGCACCGGCCCACTGCGGCTCTGAAAGCCGAGATGCCAGTCGACAGCGCCGACCCGTTGCATCACGCCTTGCACCGTCGCTTCGACCTGCTGCAGATAGGGATCGCCACGATCGATAAACTTTTGCGGCAATGCATGGGCCGAGAAGACAATCTGCACCTCTGCGCGATCTGCAGCAGACAGATCATTGAGTGTAGATTTGATACGAGTGGCCAGAGCATCAAGATAGCCTGGCCAGTCGTACCACTGTTCGATCAACTGATAGTTGAGACCTGGGCAGACCCGCGCCGCCGTCCGCTTGAAATCGTTAATACTGCTGCCGGTGGTCGCTCCGGTGTAGTGTGGGTACATGGAGAGAACGACCGCCTGCTCGATTCCGGCTTGCCTGATTTCGGCCAACGCGTCCGCGGCAAACGGATGCCAGTAGCGCATAACAACGAACGGTTGCATATTTTCCAACCGCTGCGCGATACCGGCCGCCTGCTTCTGCGTCCACGCCAAAAGTGGTGATTTACCACCGATCATCCGGTAGTTTTCAACCACATGCTTGGCACGAAAATGCGAGATCAACTTGGCAAACGGCTTCTGCAACAACGCCCCGGCCGGCAGCTGAATCAGTTCCCGATCAGAGAACAGATTATAGAGAAACGGCTCGACCGCCTCGAGGGAATCAGGCCCGCCCATATTAAGCAGGATCAGTGCGGTCGGTTTGTTTTCAGGCATGGATCAGTCCTAAGGAGCAGCGTTTAATGGACATTAAAAAAGGGGACAGAATATAAATTCTGCCCCCGGGCTTTTTAACAATGTATCAGGGCACAGTAAAAAGCTCTGTGGCAAGGCTTGCGCAGGCTTTGAAGTAAGGCGTAGCGGCAGCTACGTCGAGCGCCAAAGACTAAGCATAACGCCGCCACAGGGCTTTTAGCGAAGCCCGTTATTTCTGGCTCAATCTGTGAACACATTCAACCATGTGTATCGCATTCTCCGGCGGCACCGTCGGCAGAATACCGTGACCGAGGTTGAAGATAAAACCTGGGCGACCGGCGTTTTCGTCGAGGATACGCTGTACTTCCTTCTCAATGTACGGCTTCGGCGCATAGAGGACAGTCGGATCGAGATTGCCCTGAACTGCGACATCATCACCGAGAATATCACGTGCTTTGCCAAGATTGACATGCCAGTCGAGACCGAGCACGTCGGCGCCCGCTTCTTTAACCAACTCGAGCATGGTGCCGCCATTTTTCACAAAATAGATGACCGGAACACCTTTACGGTTAAGGCCGTTGATCAGTTTCTGCACGTACGGCAAAATATATCGCTCAAAATCGTGCGGGGCGAGCAGGCCACCCCAAGTGTCGAAAATCTGAATGGTTTGCGCACCGGCCTCGATCTGCATATTGAGATAACGCAGATCCATCTCGGTGATTTTCTGCATCAACGCATCGTAGAGCGGGAAGTCAGAATACATCATCTGCTTGAGGGTGGCGAAATCCTTGCTCCCCTTCCCTTCGACCATGTAGCAGGCGAGGGTAAACGGTGCACCACCAAAACCGATCAACGGCACACGACCCTCAAAAGCGGTACGCAAGCGCTTGATAATCGCCGGAACATAAGGGACCGCTTCGGCCATGTTTTCCGGCACGACCAGAGCGTCAACATCAGCCGCGGTACGGATCGGCTTTTCGAACACCGGGCCGGGAACGAAATCAAGCGCCATCCCCATCGGCTCGATCGGGGTCAAAAT
>JAUVAJ010000263.1 GCA_030591795.1 Desulfuromonadales bacterium
CCGAGTTGATTGCGGCGTTGGGCGAGAATCGGGAACAAGTCCATGATCATATTCAGATCCTGTTGAATGATCACTTTATTCTTGCGCAGGAAAGCGCCCATTTCGAGATTTTCGAGTACGGACATATTCGGGAAGATCCGCCGGCCTTCCGGCACCTGAATCAGGCCGAGGGCGACAATCTGGTCGGCGCTCAGACCGTGGATCGGTTGCCCCTGAAACAGGATCGCACCGCTACGGGGCTTTTCCACCCCGCAGAGCGACATCAGGGTGGTGGTCTTGCCGGCGCCATTGGCACCGATCAAGGTAACGATCTCGCCCTCTTCGATTTCGAGCGAAACCCCCTTCAACGCCTGAATGTTGCCATAAAATGTATTGATATTTTCAACTTTAAGCATCGCTCTCCTCCCCGAGGTACGCCTCGATCACCTTCGGATTCTCACGAATCTCCTGCGGCGTGCCATGGGCGATTTTCTTGCCGTATTCCATAACATATATCCGGTCAGAAATATTCATGACCAGCTTCATGTCGTGTTCGATGAGCAGAATGGAAATTTCCCCCTCATTACGGATGCGCACAATCAGCTCGTCGAGGTCACGGGTTTCCTGCGGGTTCATGCCGGCGGCCGGTTCGTCGAGCAAAAGCAGAAACGGTTCGGTCGCCATCGCCCGGGCGATCTCCAGGCGTCGCTGGCCACCATAAGGGAGATTCTTGGCAAACTCGTCGGCAAACTCAAGCAGTCCAACCTTGTCGAGCAGATCATAGCTCTTGTCGATCGTCTCCCGCTCCTGAGCCCGGGTCTTGGCGCCGCGAATTGCCGCGCCGAGAATCGTCGTGGTGGTCCGGCAGTGACGACCGATCATGACATTTTCAAGCACGGTCATGTTCGGAAACAGCCGGATATTCTGAAAGGTGCGCGCCATCCCCATGGTTGTCACCCGGTTCGGCTTGAACCCATTGATCCGTCGACTCTTGCCGTGCGGCGGATTGACAATAATATCACCACGGGTCGGCGCGTATATGCCGGTTACACAGTTAAAGAAGGTGGTTTTACCGGCGCCGTTCGGGCCGATCAGGGCGACGATTTCACCGCCGTTCACCTCAAGGGTGATGCTGTCGACGGCGCGCAGGCCGCCGAAATCCATGGTCAGCTCCCTGACTAACAAAAGAGGTCTTGCTACAGAATCTTCCGCCACATCTTGCTTTATATTTGTGCTGACCGAATAAGTACTTTTAACTCTGTTTCTGAAATAAAAATAGGTTCCAATAGCAACCAATGGATGCCAAAATGAACCAACAATGAACCTCTGCACTAAATGCATAGACTCATCATCTGTAAAAATGCTAATCAAGAATGTTCCTATAGCTGCATCTATAACACCAACAACTACTAATAAAGTACTTGCCAGAAATGCGTTGCGCACAAATTTAGCCGCATAATATCCAGCAGCGATATCAACTAAAATAGTAATCATGATACCGCCTCCTCACCCTCAATATCATTTGTTCTCTTTTGATATTTTCGTCGCATATTACTGATCAGCCCCTGCGGACGGAAGATCATCATCAGCACCATTGCCGCACCGAAAACAAGCATCCGGTAATCCTCAACAGCTCGCAGGTATTCGGGGAGCAAGCTCAGGACCAGGGCGGCAACCACAACCCCGACAATAGACCCCATGCCACCAAACACAACCATAGAAAGGACAATCGCCGAGAGCATGAAATCGAAACTCGCAGGATTTATATAAGTTGTCTGTGAAGCAAAAATGACTCCGACCAGACCAGCCCAAAATGCCCCTAAAGCGTAAGCGGACAGCTTGGTGCGAGCCATATCGACCCCCATGGCGACACAGGCGATCTCATCTTCACGCAACGCCATCCAGGCCCGACCGATGCGGGAATCCTTGAGGCGGTTTGTGATAAAAATGGTAAACAGCACCATCAACAACATCAGGTAGTAAGTGAAGGTGGTCGCAGCACTGATATTCATATCGATGCCGAACAGACCGGGCCGGGCAATTTTACCAATCCCCTTCGCCCCGTTGAAGACCCCTTCCCAGTTCTCATAGACAATTTTTGCAATCGAACCGAATCCGAGGGTGACGATGGCCAGATAATCACCCCGCAAGCGGAGAATTGGGAACCCGAGAATTACCCCGAGTAACGCCCCGACCAAACCACCGATCGGCAGACACAACCAAAAATCGAGATCGAACCGGGTATTCAATATCGCGTAAGTATAGGCACCGATCCCGAAAAAAGCGACATACCCCAAATCGAGCAGACCGGCCAGCCCGACAGTAATGTTCAACCCCAGGCCGAGGACGACATAAATCAAGGCAAACACCCAGATTGTCACCTGGTACATTTCTGAAACAAAAGGCATTAGAATAGCCGCGACGGCGACAACCACGAGCAGAGGCCGATACACCTTCGGATCTTCGAGAATTCGCTGGCCCAAAGTTGCTTCAGCCTGAGCGTCTTGCTCCTTCTCGGCAGAACCGCGTAAACGTTTCGCCATTGCCCAACGCCAGAAGGCTGAAAGAACAAAGGCCGCGACGGCAACCCATAACATATTCAGCCAACGCCACTCAACGGTATCCTTGAGGGTATTGACCTTGATCACCATAAACGGAAAGGTCAAAAAGACAAACCATGCGGCGGCCACCAGCGAGCTCTTGAGATAAGACAGCATCATAATCAGACCTTCTGCTTGACCGCCTTACCGAGCAGACCGGAAGGACGAAGAATAAGAATCAGGATCAGCACACCGAAAGCGAACACGTCTTCATAGGCGCTGGAGATATAACCGGCGGCCAACGCTTCGGCCAGACCGAGCACGAGACCACCGAGGACCGCCCCGGGGATATTGCCGATCCCGCCGAGGACCGCAGCGGTAAACGCCTTAACCCCGGCCATGAAGCCGATATAATAATTAATCTGACCAATGTAAGAGCCGACCAGAACGCCGGCGATTGCTGCCAGGATTGAGCCGATAATAAAAGTGACAGAGATAACCTTGTCGACATTGATTCCGACCAGGCGGGCCATGATCATGTCCTGCTGCGTCGCCCGCTTCGCCTTGCCGATCTTGGTGTACTTGATCAACACGGTCAGACCAATCATGGTCACAGTCGTCACAATCAGAATGATCAATTCGGCCGAGCCCATGATGTGGGCGATCGGCTCCATGAAATCGAATTCGGGGATCAACTCCGGAAACGGCAGGAAGTCAGGTGTCTGAGCCAAAGAAACATAATTCTGTAAAAATATTGACATGCCGATAGCACTGATCAGCGGCGATAGACGTGGCGCGCCACGCAACGGACGATAGGCGATACGCTCCAGTGTGTAGCCATAAGCCGCAGCATAGAGGACGGCGACCAGACCGGCCAGCACCAGAATCGACACCCCGGTAAAACCGTAGATCGTCAGCATCCCGGCGACAATCAAGGCGACGAAAGCACCGATCATATAAATCTCGCCATGGGCAAAATTGATCAGCTGGATGATTCCGTAGACCATCGTGTAACCGAGAGCAATCAGTGCGTAAATGCTACCGCGCGTCAAGCCGCTCAGAGTAATTTCCAGAAAATATTCCATAGTCTTCCTATCTGGCAG
>JAUVAJ010000298.1 GCA_030591795.1 Desulfuromonadales bacterium
ATCGATCGAATCAATGCCCGGCGTCGAAAGTGTCTTCCCGATATTGAAGCCGTACAAATTGGCCAGCCGTGAAGTGCGCAACGAAACCAGCGTCGTCGATATCGCGCCGGGGATTACCATCGGCGGCAACAAAATGATTGTCATGGCCGGACCGTGCGCAGTTGAGAGCGAAGAGCAGATCATCGAATCGGCCCTGGCGGTCAAGGCAGCCGGTGCCTGCATCCTGCGCGGTGGCGCCTTTAAACCACGGACCAGCCCTTACTCATTTCAGGGGATGGAAGAGAACGGGCTGAAGCTGCTCGCCCAGGCGCGCAACGAGACCGGATTGCCGATCGTGACTGAAGTGGTCAATCCGCGAGATGTGGAACTGGTTGCCCGCTACGCTGATATCATGCAGGTCGGTGCCCGGAATATGCAGAACTTCGCCCTGCTCAAGATGCTCGGCCAGCTCGACAAGCCGATCCTGCTCAAGCGCGGCATGTCGGCGACTATTCAGGAGTTTTTGATGAGTGCCGAATACATCCTGAGTGAGGGGAACCAAAAAGTCATCCTCTGCGAGCGGGGGATTCGCACCTTTGAAACCGCCACCCGCAACACCCTGGATATTTCTGCCATACCGGTGCTTAAAGAGCAGACCCATCTGCCGGTGATAATCGATCCCTCACACGCTACCGGCCACGCCAGCCTGGTACCGTCGATGTGCTACGCTGCTGTCGCTGCCGGCTGTGATGGCCTGATCGTCGAGGTGCACCCGCACCCGGAGGTCGCAACCAGTGATGGCCCGCAGTCACTCCGCCCGGAAGACTTCGCCACAATGATGACCAAGTTGCGCGAATACGCTGCAGTCGCCGGCAAAGAATTGTGATACCAGGAGGCTGAGCAGCCTCCTAGTCCGCAATCGGCAGCAGCAGAAAACATTTGTCATTACAGGTCTTTTCGGGCGATAATATAAGGCTGAACGGTTTTCCTAAAGAACGGACAAAAGTATATGCTTTCAAAATGGTTTTTTCTGAGAATAACCCTGATTGCCGGGCTGCTGCTTCTGCTAATCGGTTCAGCCCCGGCATCCAGCCCTGATTACGATCCGGCCCGGGCAAAACTGCTCGGTTACATGATCAAGGAAGGGTTGCCCCGGCACCACTATAGCCATAAAGGTCTCGACGATGCGCTCTCAACCGCCGCCTTTGATCTCTATCTGGAAGGGCTCGACTTTCAGAAGCGGTTTCTGCTCAAAGCTGATGTCAATGTCCTTGAAGCCTATCGCAAACGAATAGATGACGAGCTGCGCTCTGGTCAGATCCGCCTGCCGCTGGTCGCCGATACGATCCTCAAGGCGCGGCTGACGGCGACTCAAACCATGGTCCAGAAGCTATTGAACAGCGAGTTCAATTTTACAATCAAGGAAAAGTACGAAACCGACCCGGAGAAGTTCGATTTCGCACCAACCGACCGGGCGTTAAAGGAGCGTTGGCGTAAAACACTCAAATACCAGACGTTGGGCCACTACATCGATTTTGAAGAGGAAGAACAAGCCAACGACGAAGTCAAACCGAGGACTCCGGCCAAACGCCAGCAACTGGCACGGGAAAAGCTGCAAAAAAGTTATGACTCCCTGATATCACGCCTGCTGAAGAATACTCAACTAGACTACTTCAACTCCTACCTGAACGCCGTGACCCGGGCTTACGATCCACATACCATCTACATGGCGCCCAGAGTAAAGGAAGACTTCGATATCGACATGCGTGGTACCCTTGAGGGGATTGGTGCGACGTTGACAGAGGAGAGTGGATACATCAAAGTCCAGCGGGTTATCCCTGGTAGCGCTGCTGCAAAACAGGGTGCATTGGAAGCTGAAGACTTAATTATTAAGGTTGCCCAAGGGGCAAATGAACCGGTCGACGTTACCGATACACGGCTGCGCGATGCCGTCGATCTGATCCGCGGCAAAAAGGGGACCGAGGTTCGCCTCACCGTCAAGAAACCTGATGCCACAATCGTTGTCATTCCAATTATCCGTGATGTCGTCCAGATTGATGAGACGTTCGTTAAATCGACGATCCTTATCAATGGTCAGGAGGGGCAGCGTTTTGGCTTCATCAAAATCCCGAGCTTCTATCGCGACTTTTCCCGGTCTGGATCGAAGGGGCGTAATGTCACGGATGATGTACAGAAAGAACTCAAAAAGCTCAACCAGCAAAACATTAACGGCCTGATCATCGATTTGCGTAATGATGGCGGCGGCGCCCTGACTGACGCAGTAAAAATCGCCGGACTGTTTATCAAAGAGGGGCCGGTTGTGCAGGTTCGCACCAGCGATGGCACGACCCGTACCCATAAAGATGATAGCGGCAACACCATGTTTGACGGGCCGCTGGTCGTTCTGGTTAACCAGTTCAGCGCCTCATCGTCTGAGATTCTGGCCGGCGCGCTACAGGATTACGGGCGGGCTGTTATTGTCGGCGGCAACCATACACATGGCAAAGGGACCGTCCAGGCGATCATTGAATTTGACCGGGGACTGCCGTTCCGCAATATGGACAGCTACAAACCACTTGGCGCGCTGAAAGTAACAATTCAGAAATTCTACCGGGTCAGCGGAGCATCGACCCAGTATCGTGGAGTGGTTCCGGATATTATCCTGCCAGACCGGCTCGGACATCTAAAAACGGGTGAGCAGTACATACCACATTCCCTCCCCTGGGACACGGTTGATAAGGTCAAATTTCAGAAGTGGACCAAACAGCAACTCCACCTGAGTAGCCTGAAGGCGGCCAGTCAAAAACGGGTAACAACCGACGATAAATTCAAAAAAATATCCGACGACGCCGAGAGTGCCAGGATCAGGAGTGAAGACAGTGTGCGCTCACTGAATATTGATGATTACCGCAAGCTGCGCGCCGAGTTGAAAAAGCGCAGCAGTGATAAAAAGAAAGCTCCGCACTCAGCGGTCACTGAAGATAGTCCGACTGAATGGATCAAGACCGTCAACGAAGACCCTTACGTCAAAGAGGCCGGATTCGTCCTTGCTGACATTATGGCCACAGCCGGTTCCCCAGTCCAATCGGGACTGGCTAAAGCCGGTTCAAACTAAAGCAGAAACTGACTATTTTCCGGCAGCTTTATGCTGGAATTATGAATTGGAAAATCCAGGAGATTGTTATGAGATTATTTTACCGTTGCATGGTAGCCAGCATGCTCGCTCTGACACTAACAACCGTGGCCACCGCCGAAACCCGCTATGTAGCTGACTCGCTGCTCATAAC
>JAUVAJ010000226.1 GCA_030591795.1 Desulfuromonadales bacterium
CGCTCTTCAGCTCTTCCTCAAGGGCGGAGTAGACCTTGTCGCGGTGCGCTTCCTTCTCCATATCGATAAAGTCGATAATTATCAGGCCGCCGAGGTTGCGCAAGCGAAGTTGAAAGGCGGCCTCTTTTACCGCCTCGAGATTGGTCTTGAGAATAGTATCTTCGAGGTTATGCTTACCGACAAAGCGGCCGGTGTTGACGTCGATAGCGGTCAACGCTTCGGTCTGGTCGATGACAATGTAGCCGCCGCTCTTCAGCCAGACCTTGCGGCCGAGTGCCCGGGCGATCTCGACTTCGAGGCCGAACGCATCGAAGATCGGTTCGGATCCCTCGTAGAGCTCCACCGAACAGTCTATGTTAGGCATAAAGGTTTTTAAAAAGCGCACGATTTTGCCATGCTCGTCCGGGGTGTCGACGACAATGCGGCCGACATCGTCGGAGAGGATGTCACGCAGCACCTTACTGGTAACGTCGAGATCGGAGTGGATCAGGTTGGGTGCACTGCTCCCCTCGGACTGTTTTTGCACGTCCTGCCAGAGACCGGTCAAAAAATCCATGTCGGCTTTGAGCTCGTCGGCATTTTTACCCTCCGATGCGGTGCGGACAATAAATCCGCTCTCCACCGGGCGCAATTCTTCTACAATCAGGCGTAGACGTTCGCGTTCCTCTTCCTCCTCAATACGGCGGGAGATGCCGATATGGTCGACGGTCGGCATATAAACCAGATGTCGGCCCGGCATGGAGATGTGCGACGTGATGCGTGCCCCCTTGGTGCCGAGTGGTTCCTTAGCGATCTGCACCATGATCTCCTGGCCTTCGCGTAGCAACTCTTCGATCGGCGGCAGTTGTGGTCGCGAGTCTTCATCGTGATTTTCGCCCGGGGTGTGATATTTACCGTTTTCGATATAATGCTCGACCGCGGCTATTTCATCGTAGACGTCAGCCACATAGAGGAAAGCTGCCTTGTCGAGGCCGATATCAACAAAAGCCGCTTGCATGCCGGGCAGCACCCGGGCCACGCGCCCCATGTAGATGTTGCCGACGAGCCCTTTTTCCCGGGCACGCTCGATGTAAAGTTCGGCAATATGCCGATTTTCCAGAAGTGCCACACGGGTCTCCTGGGATGTGGTGTTGATGACCAGTTCTTTGGTCATGATAATCCTCCTGTATTGAAAGCTGTAAGCGTTGGTTGTTCAGTCGGTTCCGCATCTGGCTGTGGTTTCAGGCTGACCGTAAGTTTGCGCACGGTCAGCTGGCGCACTGTTGCATCGTCACTCTGCAGCAGCCAGGTGAGCAGGCGGTATGGACCGCCTTTGTGCAGCGAGACCAGCAAGGTGTGGTCATCAAGCTGCAGGTCGACAACGTTGGGACGCAGATCCTCGGCTGTCATATTGCCTTTACGCAGTACCTCGGCCACCACCTGCTCACTTTGCAGGAAGCTGCTCAGGCGCTGGTTCAGGTCGTTCGGGATCGATAAAAGCTCGACCCGGTAGGTAGCGTAATCGATGCTGATCGAAGTCGATGGAGTTTTCAGTCCGATCGGTCGACTATCAAGAATTGTAAATCCATCCGGTAGCTGGTCGCTGAGCATTGCCGCTAGCCGGTCAGCGTCGAGTGGTTGGTACAGCTCGAGGTCGATCAATTCAGCATCGCTGGCCACACCGGTCGGCAGGGCGTCGGAAAAGGAAAACTTTGGTGATGGATTAAACCCCTGTGAATAGCGCAACGGTATTTTGGCCCGCCGGGCCGCCCGTTCGAGGACTCTGATGTATTCGAGGTGGCTGACGAACCGGGCTCGGCCGTCCTTGCGCAGTTGCAATCGGTAGCGGAAACGCAGGTCGTCATCGGTCGGTATAATCTGTTCCGGCAATGGTGTGATCTCGGTCGCGTCGGTCAGGCGCATGCGGAGTGATTTAAAGTCGCAGACGCCACACTGGCTGCACGGTCCGGTGCGGCAGTCGGCCGTCGCTTGCTCGGTTTGGGCCGCATATCGTTCGTGCAGCAGAAAGTCTTTATCGAGTCCGGCATCAATATGCTGCCACGGGAGTATCTCATCAATCTGCCGTTCACGCAGATACCAGATCGGATCGAGGTCGCAATCTTGCATTGCCTGCAGCCACAGATCGTAGCGAAAATGTTCGCGCCAGCCGTCGAAGCGGCAGCCGAGTTCGACCGCTCGCTCCAGCACGGCGCCGAGGCGGCGGTCGCCGCGGGCAAAGACGCCCTCCATCAGCGACAGCGGAGCGTCATGCCACTTGAAGCGGACCTTTTTTTTCTCCAGACCATTACGCAGTATTGTCTGACGGCGGCGAGTCTCAGTTTCGTCAATTTGTGCTTCCCACTGGAATGGCGTGTGCGGTTTTGGTATGAACGTCGAGACCGCGACATTGACATCGGCACCGCCGGTCCCCTTGCCGCTCCTTTTCACTTTACCCGCCAGCTCGAGCAACGCTTCCAGGTCGGCATCGGTCTCGGTCGGCAGGCCGATCATGAAGTAGAGCTTGAGCACCCGCCAGCCGAGGGAAAATGCGTTGTGCGTCGCTTCGAGCAGATCCGCTTCGCTGATCCCTTTATTGATCACCTGGCGCAGCCGCTCGCTGCCGGCTTCGGGTGCGAGGGTAAAGCCGGTTTTGCGCACCTTCTTGATCTCTTCCATCATCTCTTCACTGAGAGAGCCGACGCGCAGGCTCGGCAGGGCGATTGCCACCTTTTTCTCGGCGTAGCGTTGCATCAAGCCTTTAACCAGCGGCTCGATGCAGCTGTAGTCACCGGTTGATAGCGACAGCAGGGTCGCCTCATCGAAGCCGCTACCATTCAAGGACTTTTCGAGCAGATCAGCGATGGTCTGCGGTGAGCGTTCGCGAACCGGGCGGTAAACATAACCGGCCTGGCAGAAGCGGCAGCCACGGGTGCAGCCGCGGGCGATCTCCATCGATATCCGGTTGTGCACGGTGTTCATAAACGGCACGATCGGTTTGGTCGGGAACGGAGCGCTGTCGAGGTTTTCCAGATAGCGCCGCACGACCTTCGGGTAGTCCTCACGCTGCGGGGTGATGGCTTTGATCGTGCCGTCAGCGTTATAGGTCACTGCAAACAGTGATGGCACATAAACCCCATCGATTCGGCTCAAGCGGTCGAGCAGGAGAGTACGGCTTTCACCAAGTTGTTTCAATTCGCGGATCGCGGCGCATATTTCGATAGTCGCTTCTTCGCCGTCGCCGATCAGGACACAGTCGACAAAGTCAGCCAACGGCTCCGGGTTGAAAGCACACGGCCCACCGGCGATGATCAGCGGCATATCGTCTGTTCGCTCACTGCTGCGCAGCGGGATGTTGGCCAGGCGGAGCATATTGAGAATGTTGCTGTAGGAGAGCTCGTACTGCAGGGTGAAACCGATAACGTCAAACTCGCTGAGCGGCAGATGATTTTCAAGGCTGGCCAGCGGCTGGTCGTTACTGCGCAGATAATCTTCCATGTCCGGCCAAGGTGTGTAGACACGTTCAGCGGCGATCCAGTCCTGCTCGTTAAGGATGTGATAAAGAATTGCCGAGCCGACATGGCTCATGCCGACCTCGTAGGTGTCCGGGAAGGCGAGCGAAAAACGCAGATCGACTGTCGACAAATCCTTGGTGATACTATTCAGTTCGCCACCGAGATAGCGGGTTGGTTTTTCAATCTGGCTCAGATTTTGTTCAAAACTCATAGCTAAAATGTACTGCCTTTCGTGCTTAGCGGGTAACTGTACATTCAAACATGAATGGAGTTAAAGGACAAGTTAAGTATCGGGTAAATAGGGACATTTTTTCAAGGGGTTGGCATCTGTAACAAAAACCTGTGACAAACAAGCTGATCGCTTATTGGACACAGAATCTTTTTGTTTTTAGGTTGTAATTCATCCAGTGTGGAGTTAGTGTTAAACAAGATTAACGCTGTTAAACAAAGTATCGTAAAGGAGTAATTTCTATGCTTGGCATTCGTTTGGAACCTGAGTTGGAAAATCGGCTAACAACCCTTGCAAAGAAAACAGGTCGGACAAAAAGTTATTATGCCCGTGA
>JAUVAJ010000144.1 GCA_030591795.1 Desulfuromonadales bacterium
AGTTTATAGGTTTTGGCACCGAGGGCGATTGACAATAGTTGATGACCGAGGCAAATACCGAACAATGGTACCTTGCCCAGCAGTTCACGGATATTGTCTTGAGCGTAGTCGATCGGCTCCGGGTCGCCGGGGCCGTTGCTGAGAAAAACGCCGTCCGGATTCATCGCCAGAACCTCAACTGCGGGAGTGCTGGCCGGAACAACAGTTACGTTGCAACTACGCGACACAAGATTACGCAGAATATTGAGTTTGATGCCAAAATCATATGCGACAACCTTGTAAAGTGGCTGGTCTGCAGCGGTAGAATAACCCGACTCCAGGTCCCATACGCCCTCCTCCCACTCGTATGATTCCTTACAGGTAACTTCCTTAACCAGATCAAGACCAACAATAGAAGGCGCCTTTGCGGCTTTAACGGCAACACTCTCCTGTTTCAGGTCAACCGATGAAATAACACCAGGCTGAGCGCCATTGTCACGAATGTGCCGAACCAGAGCCCGGGTGTCAATTCCCTGTATCCCGACAATCTTATGCTTTTTCAGCCAGGCATCGAGGCTCATTTCCGATCGCCAGTTACTTGGAAAATCGCACGCCTCCTTAACTATAAACCCGGAAAGATGCGGTTTGAGCGATTCAGCATCCTCGCTGTTGACCCCGTAATTCCCGATCTGTGGATAAGTCATAGTCACGATCTCACCATGATATGAGGGGTCGGTAAGAATTTCCTGATAACCGGTCATGCTGGTGTTAAATACGACCTCACCGGTTGTTTCGCCAATTGCACCCAGGGCTTTGCCGTGAAACAAAGTCCCGTCAGCCAGGGCCAGAATTGCCTTCATAATCGTTGTAGCTCCAATATACGTGAAGTGTCAGGGCGTTATGCAGCCCGTCAAACAAGTTAATTAGTTTCTGTCCGGAAACCATCATTTTCCACAATCTCGGCGTCAATCTGCACATTTGATTGTGCGGCGTAAAGTACTACGCCTCCGCTCAAATATTTGATTTCCTTGACCTTGTGAAAAAAATACTGGTTTCCAAATCAGAAACGCTAACTACACCCATCCAGAGTTTCCGGATGGGCACTAATTAGTTACGTTTAAAATTTAACCAGCTGCCCATTAAGAATAGTGGCGACAGCAGCCCCTTTAAGTTTACGTCCATCAAAAGCGGTGTTTTTGCTTTTTGAAATCATATCGGCAGCAACAACCGTCCATTCTTTTTCCAGATCGATAATGGTCAAATCCGCCGGTGCGCCTTCGCTCAAACTGCCGACCGGTAGATTCAAAGCTTTAGACGGTCCGCTGGTCAACAACTCAATAGCCCGGTTGAGGTCAATGACTTTATCCGCGACCAACTCAAGTGTCAGCGGCAGCGCTGTTTCAAGCCCGGTGACGCCGTTCATGGCAATGTTAAATTCAACATTCTTTTCATCGATATGATGCGGCGCATGGTCGGTGGCGATAGCATCCAGAGTGCCATCGGCCAATCCTGCCCGCACTGCGGCCAGATCGTCAGCCGAACGCAGCGGAGGATTCATCTTGGCATTGGTGTTGTAGCCACGTACCGCCTCGTCCGTCAGCATGAAATGATGTGGTGCCGCCTCGCCGGTTACTCTTACACCGCGTTTCTTGGCCGCACGAAGGATCTCGACTGAGCCTTTGGTCGAAACATGTGCAATATGCAGACGTGAGCCGGTAAATTCGGCCAGCATGACGTCACGCGCAGTCGCTGCATCTTCTGCCACCCATGGAATACCTTTAAGGCCTAACTCGGTGGCGACAAAACCTTCATTCATCACTCCGCTGCCGACCAGATCAAGGTCTTCGGCGTGAGAAATTATGACCGTATCAAACGGCTTGGAATAATCGAGCGCGCAACGCATCAATTCACTGCTGGTAACCGGCTTGCCGTCGTCCGAGAAAGCGACACAACCGGCCTCTTGCATATCACCCATCTCGCTTATACAATCACCATCCAACCCTTTGGTGATGCTGCCGACCGGAAAAACTCTGGCAAAACCTTCTTTTTCAGCCTTATCGATGATGTAGCGCGTTACCGCCTTGTTATCTATAATCGGCTTGGTGTTGGGCATGCAAGCGACTGAGGTGAAGCCTCCGGTAGCTGCAGCACGGGTACCGGAAACGATATCTTCCTTATACTCGTAGCCGGGGTCACGCAAGTGCACGTGAATATCGACTAACCCCGGAGTAACCAGCTTGCCGGTTGCATCGATAATCTCTGCCCCATCGGCTTTGAGCTTTTTGCCGACAGCTGCGATCTGGCCATCTTCAATCAGTACATCCAGTTGTCCATCTATGTTGTTTGCCGGATCGATCACTCGACCGCCCTGAACCAGTAATTTCATATCTAACCTCTTTTCTTATAAACAGAGAATTGATTATTCTTCGCCGCGCTCTACACCGCTGACCAGGTAAAGTAAAGCCATCCGAACCGCTACGCCGTTTTCAACTTGGTTCAGAATGACATTTTGTGGGCCATCGGCAACATAGGAAGAAAGCTCCACGCCACGGTTAATTGGCCCCGGGTGCATAACCAGAGCATCTGGCTTGGCCAGAGTGACGTTATTCACATTCAACCCATAGAACTTAGCGTATTCACGTACGGATGGGATCAGCGACTTTCCTTGGCGCTCCATCTGAATTCGCAACATCATAACAACGTCGGCATCACGAATAGCATCATTCATGTCAGTGTAAACGGTAGCGCCGAGTTTCTCTATCCCCGGCGGGATCATGGTTCCGGGACCACACAACCGGACCTCGGCACCCATTTTGCTCAATGCATAAAGATTGGAGCGAACAACGCGACTATGCGTAATATCACCAACAATCGCTACTTTCAGCCCTTCAATCTTGCCCTTGTGCTGTCGGATGGTAAACAGGTCAAGCAAAGCCTGACTCGGGTGCTCATGCGCACCGTCACCAGCATTAACCACCGAGCAATCAAGTCTTTCAGCCAGATAATGTGGCGCTCCAGATGCCGAATGGCGCATTACAATGATGTCTGGATGCATAGCCTCAATATTACGCGCCGTGTCTTCAAGCGTTTCACCTTTGGATACGGACGACGCCGAGGCCGAGATATTGACCGTATCGGCCGAGAGTCTTTTACCGGCGATCTCGAACGACATCCGGGTGCGGGTGCTGTTCTCAAAAAACAGGTTAATAATGGTTTTCCCGCGCAGGGTTGGCACCTTCTTGATGTCTCGAGCATTGATTTCCTTAAAGCTTTCAGCAGTGTCGAGAATTGTAACGATATCCTCTCGGGACAATTCATTGATACCGAGAATGTGCTTGTGACCAAACTCCATGCCTGCCTCCTATTTCAACCTTATGGCTTAAGCAACCGCACCTCGGTGGCGCAGTTGTTATCATCAAAAATCACGGCGACCTTCTCTTCCATCGATGTTGGCACATTCCGCCCGACAAAATCAGCCCGGATCGGTAGTTCGCGGTGTCCACGGTCTACCAGAACCGCCAGTTGAATGGTGCGCGGACGACCAAAATCCATCAACGCGTCCATGGCGGCCCGGATAGTGCGGCCGGTGAACAACACATCATCAACCAACACAACTGACAGCCCATCGACACTGAAAGGGATGTCGGTCGGCCCGATCTGCACGGTACCACGCGAGGAAAGGTCATCGCGATACATGCCTATATCGACACTACCACAGCGAACATCAACATTTTCAATGCGGGAAATTCTCTGTGCCAGGTCTTTACTCAGAGTATCGCCACCGGAGCGAATGCCGACCAAGGCCAAGCTCTCAACCCCCCTATTGTGCTCGAGTATCTCGTGGGCAATCCTAGTAAGAGCCCGATTGATGCCAGCGGCATCCAGTAAAGCTGTTTGACCGTTTGCCATAAAAAAGCCTCCTGATCCTGTACCTTGTAGATTCGATGATCAGACACAAAAAAAGGCATCATTCCGCATGCGGAACGATACCTGGACGAGTTTTGATTGAGCTGTGTTACTCATGTTTTGCCACCCTTGCTAATCTCACAGGATTAACTTAAAAGGGACTGAATTGTCACAAACTTTCGGAACTATAACAACGCTCTGCGGGATGAGTCAACGAAAAAGAAAAGTGACTCTCTTAATCTATCAAACGGCCAATTCGGCTCCAGCGGACGCTGTTGGTTAATGAGTCCCAGGACCAGTATTTAATAAACGCCAACCCCTTGATATTAGCCTCAGGGACAAAACCCCAGAAGCGGCTATCTGCAGACCGATCTCGATTGTCGCCCATGACAAAGTAGTTTCCTTCCGGAACCAGAATTTCCGGGAAGTCATGAATTAACCTGCTGGAAATTCCCTGTGCGCCCTTATGAATCTCTTGTGGAATCACAAACGCTTCGTCATTAACATAAACGGTTTGTGCGACCATTTTCACCCGATCACCAGGCAGCCCAATGACTCTTTTTATGAAATCTTTTCTTTGAAAATACGATTTATCTTTATCCAGCGGATACTCAAAAACGATAACATCACCACGTTCCGGATCACGAATAGTCAAGATACGGCTGTCAGTGAACGGTATCTGGGTGCCATAAAGAAACTTGGTAACCATCAGATGATCACCTATAAGCAATGTATCTTCCATTGACCCCGAAGGGATCTTGAACGCTTGAATTACAAAAGTCCTGATAATAATTGCCAGGATTGCGGCAAAA
Organism: Desulfuromonadales bacterium; assembly: GCA_030591795.1. The sequence continues at coordinate 4,698 of JAUVAJ010000144.1, forward strand.
ATCAGAGCTTCAGCCCACTCCTTATACCAGGGTTTCTTTTGTTTTTTTAGTTTTTTTGGTGCAATTACAACTGTCTCTTCAGTCTGGTCAGCCATGCTATTTATCTTTCACCTTGAGAATGGCCAGGAAGGCCTCCTGAGGAAGTTCGACACTGCCAACTTGCTTCATCCGCTTCTTGCCCTCTTTCTGCTTTTCAAGCAGTTTTCTTTTGCGTGATATGTCGCCACCGTAACATTTAGCCGTAACATCCTTACGCAGCGCCTTGACCGTCTCCCGGGCAATAACCTTGCCGCCGATAGCCGCCTGAATTGCAACCACAAACTGCTGCCGTGGGATAAATTCTTTCATTTTTGCAACCAGCTCACGACCTCTGAATGGTGCTTTATCCTTGTGCACAATCAAGGAAAGAGCATCAACATACTCGCCATTGATCAAAACATTCAATCTGACCAGATCGCTTTTGCGATAATCTATAGGCTCGTAGTCGAGTGAACCGTAGCCTCGTGTGATCGATTTCAGTCGATCATAAAAGTCGAGAACGATTTCATTGAGTGGCAGTTCATATACTACCATGACGCGATCTGAAGACAGATAACGCAATTCCTGCTGAATGCCTCTCTTTTCTTCACATAGCGCCAGAACACCACCAACAAAATCATTAGGAACGTGAATCGTTGCCAGGATAAAGGGCTCTTCAATATG
>JAUVAJ010000007.1 GCA_030591795.1 Desulfuromonadales bacterium
CGTCGTCGTTAGTCTCGCCTTTATAATTAGGGATACCACTAATTTCACCAGTATCCGGGCCATTACCGAAAACCAGATACCAATTACCGGCAGTGTTGGACCAGCCGTCGCCATCGCCAGAGTTATTACCAAAACGCAACGCGGTCGGGATTGCTTGAGTAAAGCCGAGATTATCGTAAGTTCGCTCCCAGAGTAGATCTGGTTCACGCGGATTTGTGATATCCATGACTATGATGCTCGATTTGAATTCACGTGAAGTTGCATCAACCGATCCATCGCCATCAAAATCGCCAGCAACAGTAGTATAACCACCACCGGTGTTCATACCGACTACCAGCACCGTGCCCCACCCGCCCGGGTGCGTACCAGTATCGCCATCGTCGGTGAAAATTCGGGCATCAAAAATACGCGGCTGCAGATCCATATAGTAAACGTGAGAATAGTCATTCCGAGCGTACCATTTTAAATGCGGCAATAAATTTTGTGGCAGATAAGCCCACACTTCCGCACCGATCGAATCAGTGGCCGGCGTGAGTGAACCGACCGACAAACCGGTCGGTTCCGCAAACTTTTTCAATGTTTGATCATACTGCCATGAAGTAAATGCATGCAGCATACCGTCGTTTGCACCGACATAGACCATCGTCTCACGGTTTTTATATTTTGCATAATATGCAGCGTAGGACTCATCGCCATAGATAATATCGAAGCGATCCGGTGGCGCTGAAATCGAGACCGGGGTTGAGTTGATAATATCCCCCAATTTCCACACATATTCAGCAGAGGTTTCAACCCCATCAATGGTAGCAGTGAGTGAGCGTAACCGGCTACGCATACTCAAAACGGAAGAACCGGCAAACACACCAGAATTGAGATCCGTATTATTGCCACGAGTATATTCGATCAGGTTTTGCGTTCTTACATCTTCGGTTTTTCCAAAACTTTCATCTGCCACCACACTATCGGTCAGAGCCAGGTAAGGCATAATGTCACTCTTGTTGGCTGTAGTGAATTCTGTGAACCCGGTCCCGTCAAGCGAAGTGTATATATTTCGATCAGCCGCGTCACTCAAGGCCAAGGTCGAACCGCCTTCCCAGACGGTCAGGATGTCAGCTAATTCCGCTGGATCAAAACTATCTACGCCAAGTGTCGGGTATGGAGTAGCGACACTAACAGGGTAGACTTCAACTTTGGTTGTGCCATTATCGATAAAGTAATTCAAAACACTGTCTGCCGTTACGTCAAGCGCGTGATTCTGGTTTGTATCCTCACGGATATAACCTAACGCATCGACCCATAACGATTGCAGATAACCGGTCCACTTGACATCGCGCGACCCTTCAGAGACTGCAGGGCGATAATACGCCTGAACAATATTCCCTTCGCCCTGACCGGAGTTGGCCAGAACCGATACTGCCGTGCCTGAGGCGGCGTTGCGCAAAATAGAATCAAAAGCTTGCTGTATCGCTACTTCGATATCCCTGCCGTTGTCAGCATAAAAGAAGCCTTTCGGCAGGCACTTTTTGTTGTCTAGATCAGAAGCATCACTGCATGCATCAGAGTCTACCATCCACTCATCAGGTGAATCAGGGCCGGGAGTATCATTTTTCTCGACAAAATTACCCCACTTGCCGGCCAGCCACATCTGATTGAGCGGCGGCGGTGGAACCGCATATTCGCCGGGTGAGCCACGAAAGGCGATAGCCCAGGTGCGGACATTCTGGCTCTCTTCATGATCGCCGCGCAGATCTTGTGTAAGGGCGTCGTAGGCTAAAGCAGCCAAAGAAAAGGTACCTCTTGATGTTGGTTCAGTCGGACAAACTCCACGGAGGTCAGAAAGGTTATTCAGGGTTTTATTTGAACACTCTACCGCATCGGTATTATCTTTATAATCACCGAAATTCTGTACGGTACCCTTTATTCCTTCAATCTCACCGATATAATCGGTAATGGTTTTTAAATCAGGGTTGTATGACGAAGTTTCAGGCTGAAACGGAGTATCCCGGTAAGAGTAAGCGGGGTCGGAAAAAGTAGCATAAGGCACTTCATCGTCATCAGCGCTGGGGTATTCATCATTAATAATCAGGATGTTGTTTTTCTGGCACCAATCGGTGATCGGGTCAACCCAATAATTATTGTTTTTGCAGCCTATAACATTAAAACCGTCATCGGCTTGAACACCGCCACCATTACAATACGATAATTGTCCTGTTTTATATCCGCGGAAGAAACGAACCCCATCGTAAAACATCTCACCTAACGGATCCCAGCCTTTTGAGTGATACTTGTTAATAAAAGCGATCATGCTGGCAGCACCCTCATTTAATGAGCCGTTGGTCTGACTGAAGTGCGATTCAAGGGTTTCCATCTGAGTACGCAAAACACCACCATTTGAGTTACTGCTCTCCTGCATATAGGACATCAGAGCGAAACGCATCTTGTTGTAATACCGTTGCAACAACCCCTCTGGCTTCATAAACTTATTATCATCGTACGATGTACACGACTCCAGGTTAGGCATGCTCTTGAGACAGACACCCAGCGACACCTCGATCCCGTCACCCGAAGTTCTTGACACCTCATCACTATTCAGAATATCCATTCTGTCTTCATAATTATAAAAGTAATTCTGGTTGTCCGCATAGAGATTGGGGACCAGCCGGTCGAGGTCAGCACCAGCGTATTGCTTTTTCCAGTAGGTTTTTCCACCATCAGGTAGATATGCACGTATCAGGCGCGTGCCGCCATCGCTGGATGTATCGGCACTGCGTCGGCCGCCAGTCAACGCTTTGCGTAAAAAATCAGCATGCGTCATCGTCACCCAATTGAGAAAATTGCCGCTCCAAGAGTCCGTGGTACCGATCGGCGTATAATGGTCGGAGCCTGTCGTACCAACCGGATCAAAAGCACCACCGGCAGCACCGGAATAATACTTAAATGAATCAAAGTACCCCCAGTAATCCTTCGAATTATCGTAACCGGTCATTTCAGGGTAACCGGCATAAAAGCCGGTATAATCATTACTGATCATAACCAGCACGTTGGGCAATACCGTATCGGCAACAATGGGTGGGAACGAGGTATAATCAACCATTGTATTCAAGGCCGATGCAGGTGGCGTCAGACATAGAACAAACAACAAACACCCCAGGCCGGCAGAAATAAATCGATTTGAAATTCTCATCAACTTGCCTCCAACAAGAGGATAACTTCAACCACCTCGGCATCGACTATAATCAGCTCGACAAACCCGGCCGGCCACAATCGCAGCGGATCAACATCCTGGCCTTCATAGGTGAAAATTATCTCTTCGCTGGCCAGATAAGACAGTTTACGCCATGTTTTATCCTCTTCGAGCTTCACAAAGCCATTAACGATGCCGTAATAATAACCAGTCTTTTTCATCGCCTGGCTATAAGAGCCGCCATTGTCAGCAAAATACTGCGAGCTGCTTCCGGTTCGTTTCTGACCTGACCAGGTCGGTGTAACCGTCAGGAGTAATACTGCAAGGATCAGAGAGGCCAATCCAAAAAATTTAATATTAGTTGTGTTACTCATTATAAACCTCCTGCTGCACCGAGAACTTTACGATAGCGTGCGGCTAATTGAGAGCTGGCATTGCGGGCCGAGTATGCATCGATGGCAATATCATAGGTCACTGCCGTACCGGCCGCAGAGCCTGAGCCAATACCTGATGCACCACTGGCAAACTCGGCACCACCTCCGGCCATAGTTGTAACTGCGCGATCTTCTATACGACCAAACACATCACCGTTGCTGCCGGGCACTCGTAACATGAAATCGTAGAGGTTATCCGTACGTAGCGGTGTATAACCCATAACCATGCTGTTAAAGGCACCAGCTGTGTTAGCAATTGTGTCAACATCAGTGTCACCAATTGCACTCGATGGAGAATAATCTGGATCGAGCGGATTTAAAATATTCACATAACTGAGATCAGTATAAACCGGGTCAGCACTTAACTCAATCGATTCACTGATCAGCTTGCTGGAAGCATATACGCCACCGTCAGCCAGATTAAATGCAACCCTGCTCTGGCGGTCGTTAGCGGCAATCTGAACTTCAAAAGTGCTGTTGTCCAGAGCTCCGATACAAAGAGCCGTGAGTACAACCAATATCAGCATAGTGACGATCAATATAAAACCCTGTTCATCGGCCAGCTCAGATCGCTTGCTGTTGTTTATAGATATATTCATTCGTTCAGGCTCCATCAGATTTCACCATATCGATTGAAAAGTTCTGAAAAATACCTTTTTCATTCCAGCGTACGATTACCCGCACCGTCTTGGTACCAGTGAACGGCTTATTTTCCTCAACATTCCAGAACAAGGTATAACGCGGGTTTGTAGCCACATCGGTGTGGTCCGCATTGTCAGCAGCAGCATCTGTTGGCGGAAAGACATCCAGGCCCGCAGCGCCGTTAGTATCAGTATCAGCCAGTTCAGCATCATTGAACGGAAGGGATGAAAGCTCCTCGATCTTATTCTGAGCAGCAACAATCCCCTCGGTCATCCCCCGCGATTTGACATTAATCGCAGCTGAAAGTAATTGCATATTGATAATAGCCAGAATCCCGAAGGCAAAAATAGCCATCGAAACCAGCACTTCAATCAACGTAAATCCTTTTTCATTACGATTTAACATAGATTTTATAACCCCATATTCCGAAATCTGACAGTCGACGTGATCATCCGACGCCTGATGTTGTCACCATATGGATTTCCGCCATTAAATGCAGTCCCGGATACCGGGACATACACTTCATTATCAGTCCAGCGCGGATCCGGGTCGAGGGCCCTGGAAAGAATCGTTACATCAACGCTCCGGATATCCTCCATCGCCCCTGCAGCTGGGTCGGTAGTTTGCGTACCATCAGCCATGGCATACAAAAATTCAATTTCCTCAACGAGGGCAAATGCTTCATGCTGATGGTTGGGATGAGTATGCCCAATAAGAATGGCACCACCTGCGACCACACTTCCGACCGCACCAACGTCACTATCAGAGCCGACAACGTAGCTGAGTGACCGACCATAAGTACCTGAGTCATAAAGACAAAACGCGATATGTTCGCCAACACCATCGAGGGTGCCGCTATTATCAAGGTCGGCTGTAAAATAAATAAAATTGGATCGAGCATCAACGATAGTCGGGGTTAATGACTCGGCTTTATCATATCCGGCTTTTCTTAACTCTCGTGCCATAAAATCAATAGCAATCCGCTGATCCTGCTGGAGTTCAACCCGGTCTTCCTCAACTCGGATTGCACGTACATTAGCCAGGTGTACTGCGTATACAGCCGACATCATCATCCCGACAATTGCAAGCGTGACGAGCAGTTCAATCAACGTGAAACCACGCATGCCCTTGAATAACGATTTGTCATCAGATTTAAAGGTAATCATTGGATACGCATCTTTCCGCGAATATTGATCACAAGGTTTTGCTCGGAGCCATTAGAAGCCTGCAAGTTAATTGTAGTCGCCGTACTGATCAATCCTCGCCGATCGAAAGAACCGACATAAGCAGAGCCTGTAACCCCAGTGGAATATACCCCGGAATAGATAACATCGGCGCCAATAGACGACACATAAGTAGTCCCATCTAAAACTACAGCACAATCAGTATTTTGCTTAACTGCTTCCAAACGCGCTTTTTGAAAAAAGCCGTATAAGCGACGCGCATCGGCATTGAGGTCAGCGCTCTGCTTCCAATCACGCAGACTCGGCGTTGCAATTGCCGCCATAATAGCGATTAGAGTGATAACAACAAGTAATTCAATCAGAGTAAATCCGGACTCTGATTTTTGCCGACATTTAATTGGCATAATTTAAAACCCCCTACATCGAAGAATGCATGTTCTGCACAGACACATGGAAAAGAATTCTGCACAGACTGTACCAAGCAAATAGACGAAATTTAAGAAGATATATCAAGTGGTTATAATTACGAATTCACATACAGACATGGCAAAAAATGCCATTTACGCGCATTTTTTGCACACAATCACCCCAACCCATACTCCTTGATCTTGTACTGCAACGCCCGAAGACTGATTTCGAGCAGCTTAGCGGCCTGCGTCCGGTTGCCGGCTGTAGACGTCAGTGCTTTGCGGATATATTCCTTTTCCAGCCTTTCACTCGCCTCTTTGAGCGATAGGCCATCATCACCGTCGCGCGCTCGACGCCGGAACTCCCACGGCATCTGCTTGACATCAATTTCATCTTCGCGGCAGAAAATAATGGTTTTTTCCATGAAGTTTTCCAGCTCGCGCACATTACCGGGCCAGTGGTACTCCTGCAACGAGGTGATGGCTGCAGCGGTCATTCCGAGCGGACGACGACCGTCCCGGGCACAGATTTTGGCGATAAAGTGCTCGGCCAGTAGTGGGATATCTTCCGGGCGCTCGCGCAGGGCCGGCACATGCACCTCGACTACCGCGAGGCGAAAAAACAGGTCATCGCGAAATAGGCCTTCGTCAACCTGCACCTGCATATCACGTGCAGTGGCAGTGAGGATGCGAACATCAACATTGTGTGACTTTGACTCACCGACTCGCCGCACTTCACCCTCTTGCAGTACCCGCAACAACTTCGGCTGCATATCGAGCGGTAGCTCACCTATTTCATCAAGAAAAAGTGTGCCGCCGTCCGCTTCAGAAAACAGCCCCTGGCGGTTGCGATCGGCACCGGTAAACGCCCCCTTGACATGACCGAACAGTTCACTTTCGATCAGGTTTGGCGCAATTGCACTGCAGTTGACGGCGATAAAAGGACCATCGCGTCGATCACCTTCTTTATACAGCGCCTGGGCAATCAGCTCTTTACCGGTCCCTGTTTCGCCGGTTATAAGTACCGGCGACCGCACACCGGCAGCCTTGCTGACCAGAGCGAGAACATCTGCCATCTTCGCACTCCGGTAGATCATTTTGCTGTCACCGCTTTGCCTGATCAGCTTGGTTTTCAATAAAGCATTCTCTCTGATCAGGCGCAGACGTTCATCGGCCTTGCGTACTGCAAGAACAACTTCATCCGGCTTGAACGGTTTGGCAATATAATCGTAGGCACCTTCTTTCATGCATTCAAGCGCCATTTCGATTGATCCGTAGGCACTCATCATAATGAATGTAGCCTTCAATTTTCTGGCATTGACTTCACGCAAAAAACCAAGACCATCCAACCCCGGCATACGGATGTCGCACAGGGCAACATCAACACCACCGTCGGCCAGGCGCGCCAGGCCACTCTCAGCATCAACCGCCTCGACCACCTGAAAGCCTTCCCGCTCCAGAACCAGTCGCAGCATGTGCCGCATGCCGGTTTCATCATCAATTACAAGTATCGTTCTCTCTTTGTGCATATTCACGTCCCGTCAGTAATTAGCAAGCGGACGAGAAAATTACTCCCGCCATCTTCACCAGATACAACTTCAATTTGTCCGCCAACCTCAGTAACGATCCGATGACAGATAGTCAAGCCAAGGCCGCGACCTTTACCCTCAGGTTTGGTCGAAAAAAATGGATCAAAAATTTGTGCGCGGGTTTCAGCATCAATCCCCCCACCTTGGTCCTGCACCGAAAGACACACAGTAGCATCTGTCTTATATGCTGACACAACTATACGGCTACCCTTGGTACTGGCATCGCGGGCGTTGGAGATAAGATTGATCAGCACCTGGGTCAGTTTATGGGGATTGATACAAACATCGGGCAATTCAGTCGGACAGTTAGTCTCAATAACGTAACCGTCAAACACGGCCTGACTCCGTAGAGACTGAGTTGTGGCAACCATAATTTCACACAAATCTACCGGGTCGGCGACAACTCCGCTTGGCGTAGCGTAGTCTAGCAGATCTCTTATCAGCCGGTCGATACGGGCGGTTTCATCAAGACTTCTGCACACCAGATCACGCTGTGCTTCCTCACTAACATCGACCTTAAGAATTTCCAGATAACCGATAATCGCTGCAAGAGGGTTGCCGACTTCATGTGCCATTCCGGCCGAAAGATGCCCGACTGAGGCCATTCGTTCAGAACGAAGGAGTTCATCTCGGCCATTACGCAGAGCATCAATCATCTGGTTGAACGATTGCCCAAGATCAAGGATTTCCCGGGGGCCATCAACAATGACATGGGTAGTAAGATCTCCGGCGGCAACCGATGCCGTCGCCGCACGTAGACGATTTACCGGCCGAACCACATTACGACTCAGCACTACAATGCCAAAGGCGGTCAGCACCAGACCATAGAGCAGAACATAAATGAAGACCAACCGACGGGTTTCCGCAACCTGACTCTGCACATTGGTCAACGAAAACCGAAGCCAGACAACTCCGTAAAACCGCCGCTCAGCATCATGCATTGCGATGGCAGCATCGATCGAACCGGCTGAATGCTCTTTGAATGGTAGCCAGAACGAGGGGGAATCAAGTTGCAATTGCGGCTCTGTCGTCAATCTCGCCTGATGTGCCATAATTATGGCACGGCGACCTTCACGGGCTGCTTGCTGTTGCCCTTCAACCGGCTGCATTAAACGGTCATATAAAACCCACTCATCCAGATCCAGATCAAGTCCGGTTAATAGCACATGAAGATTATCAGTATCGTTTTTATTACTTTCCGGTGCGCCGTGAGCTAGCGACTTGCCGACCAATTGAATGGTGAAACGGACATGATTGAGCTGTTGTTCGATAAGTTTTTGTTCGGTCAGATGCAAGAGAATAAAGCCACCAAACAACAGCGCGGCTCCCACTAGCAGTGCGGTGGTAATAACAAGTTCAAACTGAAGACCTACAATACGACGCACAATACCTCTCACACGTATAAGCATAGTGGCCATCCGGAAACTCTGGATGGATGTAGTGTACGTTTCTGATTTGGCAACCAGTAATTTTTCGCAAGGTCAAGGCAATCAAAGGTGCAGATTGACGCCGAGATTGCGAAAAAGGGTGGTTTCCAAACAGAAACTAGTTACAACTACTCAGAATAACACACATATATTTTTTTGGGCAGGCCAGATTGTCAAATCGTTGTGGCAATAAGAATAACTTCCTGCCAGCAGCCTATCGGACTTTCCATGAGCCGGCTGTAAATTTGATCGTTTGGCTCATATTTTAGCTCCTTTTTGCCCCATAGCTATGGCTATAAGGCTGCAAATGAGCTAAAATCTGCTCTCAAACGCGCAAATTTTCGCTTCGGCCCGGTAAGCCCGACAGGCTGCTAGCATCCGACTCAGTAACCGTTTATTTAACATTTTGGCAGGAGATGACTTATGTCACGAATCCCGGTTGTCGATCAGGAAAGCTGTATCAGTTGTGAAGTATGCACCCAGATTTGCCCCGAGGTGTTTCGTATGGAAGGTGAAGAGCATGGTCATGACCACGATCACGGTGAACACAAGTCGATAGTCTACAATCCAACCGGCGCGCCGGAAGAAAAGATAGAAGCAGCCATGGATGGTTGCCCGGCGGCATGCATCTACTGGCAAGAATAATGCTGGCGTCGCAAAAAGTCCGCCCTGCTGCGTTACACTGTTTTTTCAGGACCTTGGCATACCTGATGTATGCCTTCACCCCTGAAAAAACAGTAAGCCTTGCAGGTCGCAATTTTTGCTTAGCCATCATGATATTTTACGCATGCCCCTCCTATCTTACCCATCTGCATAATTTCTAATGACACCAGACCTGCGGTCAAATATCCGGAAACTCTATCTGTTCTCTTTCCTCAAGATGATGCTATTTCCATTGGCGATCATCACCCTGTTCTGGAAAGATCATATCGGTCTTACGCTGACCGAAATCATGCTCCTGCAGGCTGTCTTTTCCTTTGCCTCACTTTGTCTGGAATACCCGTCAGGTTACATAAGTGATCGTCTCGGTTATCGCTTCTCCCTGAATATTGCATCGCTGTTCGGCATTGCCGGTTGGGGCATCTATACCATTGCCGGCAGTTTTTCCGGAGTTCTCGTCGCCGAAATCCTGCTCGGTATCTCTTACGCCTTTATCAGCGGTAGCGACAGTGCCTTGCTGTTTGAAACGCTGCGCCAACAGAAAGAGGAACAGCTATACACACTGTATGACGGTCGGATGTCCGGATTTGCCCAGACCGGCGAAGCGGTCGGTGCTATCGGCGCCGGGCTGCTTTATGCGGCCTTCCCTCTACTGCCATTCTTTATCCAGATTCTGGTCTGGATTGTCGCGCTGATGATAACGATGTCACTGCGCGAAGCCCCAAAAGCGGAACAGCCTGAACGATCGCACCTGCGTGAGATGGCGGCGACATGGCTGCTCGCCTGGCGGGACAACAGTCGCATCCGCTCGACGATCCTGCTCGCTACCTGTGTCGGGCTGGCATCATTCTATCCGGTCTGGCTCATTCAGCCCTACATGCAGGCCAACAATCTGCCGCTAGCCTGGTTCGGGCCGATCTGGGCCGGAGCCAATTTGACCGTCGCCCTGTTCTCCTTTCTCAGCCATCGTGCAGCCTTCTTCCTTGGTAACCGGGGGATGCTGGTCGTCTCTTTCATTTTGATTTTGACCGGCTATCTGGGGCTCGGCCTGAGCGCCGGTATTTTCTCATTCCTGTTTTATTATCTACTGACAGCCATGCGCGGCCTGCAAGGACCATTTCTACGGCATTATCTACAAAAGGAAGGTGCGCGGAAAAACCGGGCCAGCCTGCTGTCGCTTAAAGCCCTCACCTTTCGCCTCGGCTTTGTCGTTACCGCACCGTTCATTGGTCTGCTGGCTGACAGTGATGGCGTCCAGCAAACTTTTCTCGCTCTAACCGTACCAATCAGCTTAGCTGTATTGCTGACCAGCCTCTATTTTTACAAAATCACTGGCAGCCTGTCGGACAATCAATAAACAGGCTGCCAGGGTAGCAACGGACAAAATTATCGAATAATCTCCAGCCTGTGCTAATCTTTTGGTACCTCATGCACAAGAACGGGCAACTGATGATTAAGCATAAAACCGATCTGCGTTACTTTGTTCTTATTTGTCTTACGTTTTTACTCTGCAGTTGTATGTCCACAGACAAATCTTCCGAGAAACAACCTCGTAAGCAGGTCTATATTGACGCCAATCTGATGTTTGAAATCAGTTACCCGGAAGAATGGGTTCGAATTAAAAGATCGCCAAACCTGACACCCCTCACCAGACAAACTACAACCTGGCAGATAAGCGATCAGCAAAGCAGAGAATTACTGCTCGAACTAAGCATCATATCGATACCAGCAGAACGTAATCCGTTCGGTCATAAAGGGCTGAAAACCATCATCAACGAGCAGCACAATAATCTCATTATTGAAGCCAGTGAAGAGACCATACTACCTGCCGGACCGGCCAGAAAAATCAGTGGACAGACACAACATATCACTTATGATTTCTGGCTCTATATTGGGAGACAACGCCACTACATTGTTACCTGCTCAGCAGCAGCAACGGCGTTTGAACTACATCAAGAGCAATTTCAACAAATTGTTGATTCGTTCAAACCATTCAAATAAGTAAAGCATCATTGTAATAAAAGCCATTCAAGCCGTGCTAAAATGTACACATTGACCGGAGAACATAATGGAAGAATGGTTGCGAAATCTGTTTGAACTGATGCCGGACGGACCGATATATTATTCGGCAATTGCCGTTATTGCCTTTCTGGAATCGCTGGTCGCCGCTGGAGTTATCATTCCGGGTAGCAGCCTGATTGTTTTTGCCGGCTTTCTCGCCTTACACGGACGCGGCAATATTTCTACCATCATTATGGTTGCTACAATCGGTGCGTTCCTTGGTGACATGGTCAGCTTCTGGATCGGGGCCCGGTTCGGCGAACGCCTGCTATTCACCCGGTTGTTTCAAAAACGCAAAAATCTACTCAGGCAGGCGGAACTGTTCTTTATTGCGCATGGCGGCAAGAGTGTCTTCTTCGGCCGATTCGTCGGACCGGTGCGTGGCTTCATCCCATTTGTCGCCGGCAGTGCGCAGATGAGTCCAAAGGCCTTTACATGCTTTGCCGCTATCAGTGCAATCCTCTGGGGACTTGCCTACCCTGGCCTCGGCTACCTGGCGGGCTACAGTTGGGAAAATGTTGAAACATGGAGTAGCCGGTTTGGGCTTTTGATCGGTCTGCTTATTGCTATTACGATTTTTTTCGTCTTCATTCGACGTCGACTACGCTAAATTCACTTCCCCAATTGCATCTGCCAACAGAATCCCCTAAAATTGATTCGCTATTATCTGGAGGAAATATATGCCACACCGTCTCCCGGCCGAATGGGAACCGCAGTCCGGAATCCTGATCGCCTGGCCACATACTACAACCGACTGGGCTGACTGCCTCGATAAGGTTGAAGCGGTCTACACTGAAATCGTTGTAACGATTACTCGTTTTCAAACCTGTGTCATTGCATCTCCTGAACCGGAAATTGTCCGCAATCGGCTGGAGACTGCCGGAATCAATATTGATCGGGTTCGATTCTACGCAATTCCGACCAACGACACATGGGCCAGAGATTTCGGGCCGATAACAGTAGTTAAAGAGCAACGACCGATCCTGCTCGACTTTGGTTTCAACGGTTGGGGAGAAAAATTCCCCAGCAACTTCGATAATCAGGTGACTCGACTACTGCACGAGGCCGGTGCTTTTGGTGATATTGAGTACCGAAGGATAAACCTGATACTAGAAGGCGGGAGTATCGAAAGCGATGGGAATGGTACACTCTTAACTACAATCGAATGTCTGCTCAACCCAAATCGCAACCCGCACATGGATAAGGCAGCTGTCGAACAACAGCTTAAGGCACAGCTCGGTGCCGAGCGAATACTGTGGCTTAAAAATGGCTATCTGGCTGGTGATGACACCGATTCACATATCGATACTTTGGCGCGGCTTTGTCCGAAGGATACTATTATATACCAGGCATGTGATGATATGGAGGATGAGCATTTTTCGTCTCTTGAGCTGATGCGAACAGAATTGCAAAAATTCACAACTAAAGCAGGTTCGCCATACAGACTCATCGCACTGCCCTGGCCGCAAGCTCAATATACAGACGGACAGCGTCTGCCAGCGACCTACGCCAACTTTCTGATCATTAACGGCGCGGTTCTGGTTCCGACATACAATGACCCGAATGATTCGAAGGCACTTGACGCCATCGCCCAGGAGTTCCCCGAGCGAGAGATCATCGGTATCGATTGTTCAACCCTGATTCGTCAGAACGGCTCGCTGCACTGTATTACCATGCAGCTCCCTGAAGGAGTAACCATATGAAGCGCCTGACCGTCGGACTGGTGCAGCACGCCTGCACAGCAAACCGACAAAAAAATATCGAAGCGAGTGAGGCCGGTATCTGCAAAGCCGTCGATCAGGGAGCACAGCTGGTCATCTTGCCGGAATTACATTCGTCACACTATTTCTGTCAATCTGAAGAGACCGCCAACTTCGATCTGGCCGAAACAATACCTGGCCCAACAACTGAATATTTTAGTGCGATGGCCCGTGAGCTAAGAATTGTCCTGGTGATTTCCATTTTTGAAAAACGCGCGCCAGGTCTGTATCACAACAGTGCTGTCGTCATCGAAAAAGACGGCACAATCGCCGGAACCTATAGAAAAATGCACATTCCGGATGACCCTGGTTATTATGAAAAATTTTACTTCGCCCCCGGAGATTTAGGGTTTACACCAATCGACACATCAGTCGGCCGTCTCGGCCTGATGGTTTGCTGGGATCAGTGGTATCCGGAGGCTGCCCGCTTGATGGCTCTGGCCGGGGCGGACATATTGATCTATCCAACCGCTATAGGTTGGGATCCGCGTGATGATCAGGACGAAAAAGACCGACAACGTGACGCCTGGGTAACGATACAACGTAGCCACGCAATCGCCAACGGCCTGCCGCTGCTCAGCATCAACCGTACCGGCTTCGAGTCCGCACCAGACGGTGGACCCGGTAGCCAATTCTGGGGAGGCAGCTTTGTTGCCGGACCCCAGGGAGAACTGCTGGCAGAAGCTCCGATCGATGGGGAACAAGTATTGATCGCGAAAATCGATTTTCGTGACAGTGAAGAGGTGCGCCGCATCTGGCCATTTTTACGTGACCGGAGAATCGATGCCTTTGACGGACTGACCAAACGTTTTATCGATTAACTAGTTTCTGTATGGAAACTGCCCTTTTCCGCAATCTCTGCGTCAATCTGCACCTTTGATTGTGCGGCGTAAAGTACTACGCCTCCGCTCAAAGGCTTGACTTCCTTGACCTTGAGAAAAATTGCTGGTTGCCAAATCAGAAACGTATACTGTACCCATCCAATGTTTCCGGATGGGCACTAAATAACCGGGTCATTCTCGGTAACAGGAGTAATGCAATGGATACCACTATGACTGCGACTGAAATTCGCGTACTCGGCTGTTTGATAGAAAAAGAGATGACGACTCCCGACTATTACCCCTTGACCCTGAACAGCTTAACCTCCGCCTGTAATCAGAAGTCGAATCGCGATCCGATGCTCAGTCTCGACGAAACCGACGTGGTCAAAGCGCTCGACAAACTTCGATTCAAGGGGATGGCCATGCAGGCGAGTGGTGAAGGGAGTCGCGTACCAAAATACCGGCACACGCTGGCCGAAAAAATGTATTTTGAACCTGAGCAACTGGCAATTCTGTGTGAACTATTTGTCCGTGGCCCACAAACACTAGGTGAACTCCGCAATCGCTGCGAACGGATGTACCCTTTCGCCGACACTACTGCTGTCGAAAATATTTTGATCGAGCTGAATGACTCTGAGGGGCCACTGGTGGTCAAATTGCCACGCCAACCGGGCCAGAAGGAACAACGCTACGCCCACCTGTTTTCTGGACCGCCTGCAATAGAGGAATCGCTCGACGAGCCGCCGCCGGAAACTGCTCGGCTGAAAGTCGCTGAAGATGATGCAAGAATCAATCGGCTTGAGCAAGAACTTGCCGCTTTAAAAGCAGAGTTTGAAATATTTAAATCGCAATTTGAATAACATACAACTCAATAACCTGAAATACACAACTGCGAATACATATATGATATTATTGTAGCCAACCTTCA
>JAUVAJ010000311.1 GCA_030591795.1 Desulfuromonadales bacterium
AGATCTTCAATTTTTTTCGTTTCCGGAATAAAATATGGGGAACGCATCACCTGCTGAACTAAAGTCGTGTCTGCATCACTGCCCCAATAACGCAGCAGATCTTTAGCGTAGACAATCCCGATAATTCGGTCATTCGTCCCTTCATAGACCGGGATACGTGAATGACCTGAATTAATGATAGCGTCGAGCACCGTCCGAATCGAAGCATCATGACTACAGCTGATCATATCTGTGCGTGGAACGATAACTTCGCGGACAATCGTATCGCCAAACTCGAAGACGGACTGAATCATATCGCCTTCTTCTTCATTGATAATGCCGCGCGCTTCCGACTCGCTGATAATTTCCTGCAGCTCTTTTTCTGAAGAGATTTGGCGACGGCCCAGAAGCCTGCTCAGTCCTCTGGCAATAAAGTTTTGTTCGTCCCCTTGACTGTCGTTGTCCAATATAAGGTCTCCTAATTAAACACTATGTAAATCATCAAAGTAGTTATCGCCCCGATTACAGCCCCGATTACGACTTCATATGCAGAATGTATCCGTAATTTATAACGGCTGATACTTACCAGAACCGCAATCAACACAACTGACAAACTAACCACCAACCCGACATGTGCAAGGAGAACCGATGTTGCTACAGAAAATGCGACAGCGGCATGCCCACTCGGCATACCGCCGCTCAATGGACGACCTTTACCGAATCGGGCTTTCAACAACACCACAACAATTACAACAACCAGTAAAGAAATAACCGGAACCACCGGAATGATCGGCTCCAGATTTCCCAACTCTGTCTCAACCGGTGGCAACAGATAATGTGAAAAAACGAAGAAGCCCATGACGCTGGCACCGAAACTAGCGACCAGAACCGAGCCGGCTGCCACATCTTTGGCCCTGCGCGCCAGAGGATGAAATTCAGGTGAGACCAGATCAACAACAACCTCGACTGCGGTATTGATCAGCTCGGCAAACAAGACTAGGGTAACGGCAAAGGTGAGCAGGATAAAATCGAGTGTCGACATCCCGAGGAACAATGCCAACAACAAAACAACCATTGCCGCAAAGAAATGGTAGCGAAGATGTCTCTGGCTCGATGTCGACCAAAGAATACCTTCAATGGCGCAATTGACGCTGTCGATCCAGCTGTCTGGTTTCATACGTAAATTATACCGCCTGTAGACAATCGCGTTCAATCAAGGCGAAAACTTCCTTCTCCTTCGCTTCCATCCGCTCAGCATCTTCAGCCGTGCCCCGTTCATGATCATAACCGAGAAGATGCAATATCCCATGTAACAGCAGAAAGTATAGTTCACTTTCAAAGGAACAACCGGCTTCAGCTGCATCCCGGGCAGCCGTATCGGCCGAGAGCACAACATCACCGAGCAGATTCGGCTGCAACGCCATTGTTTCACCTTCCTGCATGGAGAATGAAATCACATTCGTCGGCTTGTCACGTTGCAAGTAGTCGCGATTCAATTCCTGGATGCGCGCATCATCAACTATAAGAATTGAAACCTCGGCATCAGGACATTCCAAGGCGTTTAAGATCGTCTGTGCCGCCTTTTTTAGCTTTTCTTTTTTTATCGGATGTCCCTGCTGTGCGTTCTCTATTTGAATCGTCTCCATTTTTTTTCTCGGAAACCCTCTCTTTGTGTACCGGCTCGGGATAATCGACCCGGTGATGGAAAATACCACCAAGTATCAATTCGAAGCTCTTGGATATTTCGTGCATATCTTTCAGAGTCAGTTCACATTCTTCGAGCTGACCATCGATAAAAATATTATTGATAATTTTCTGGACCATACCGCGGATCCGGGCCGGCGTCGGGTCGGTCAACGTCCGACTTGCAGCTTCTACAGCATCGGCCAGCATGATCAAAGCTGCTTCGCGAGTCTGTGGTTTTGGGCCAGGATAACGATATTCACGCTCAGACACTTGCTGAACATCCTCATTGACCTGGTTTTTTGCCTTATCGTAGAAAAACTTCATCAAAGCCGTGCCGTGATGTTGGCGAATAATATCAACAATTTGTTCGCCAAGCTTCTGCTCACGGGCGATCTCAACTCCATCCTTCTGGTGTGCAATAAGAATTAACGCACTCATAGAAGGAGCCAGCTTGTCATGACGGTTTTCACCCACACCGACATTCTCGATAAAATATAACGGTTTCCGAGTCTTGCCGATATCGTGATAGTAGGCTGCCACCCGACAGAGTAACGGGTTGACTCCAATCTCTTCGGCTGCCGCTTCAACCAGATTGCCGACTACGACGGAATGATGATAGGTTCCCGGCGCCTGAATCATCAATTCACGCAGAACCGGAGAATGCATGTTGGCCAGTTCAAGCAGTTTGATGTCAGTGGTGTATTTGAATAGATATTCAACAAGGGGTATCGTACCAATCACAATTACGGCGCAGATAAAACCGTTGAGCAGACCGAAACCGGATTTGTAAATAAGTTGCAGATCAAATCCGTGTCCGGCCAGAAAATGGATACTGATAACAGCCAGAACATTTACAACCGACAAACGAAAGCTCGCCCGATAGAGGGTCGCCCTCTCTTTACAATGCCGCACCCAGTGAGCCGCAGTCAGGCTTCCGACAAAAGTATAGAAAGTTAAAAGTAGGTTATTGCCAAACAGTATTCCGACCAGCAGTGCTGCCAGAAATGAAAAGAAAACCGTCACCTCGGAATTCAGAACAATCCTGACCAGCATCGCGCCGACCGCAAACGGCACAGCATAATAATAACTGGTCGACTCTATATAAGGAAAAGCACTTTCGAGTGCCGATGAGACAAAAATTGCCAGTTTGATCAGGATGAACAGACCGACAAACGTGACCGATAAAAATATCAGATCACGGTTGTTCAGGTCATATTTGCGGATGTTTTTACTGGCAAAACGGTGGCTGACATAAAGCAGGATTAAGGTACAAAGGAGCAGGCCAAGTGCAATCTGTATATTTTTCGCATCACTACCAATCTTGCGCATCGCCTGAAGTTTCAAGATATGATTCTCGGTGATACGCTCCCCTTCACGGACAATCATTTCCCCCTGCTTGACCTGATATAGCACCTCGGCGACTGCGTCACTG
>JAUVAJ010000077.1 GCA_030591795.1 Desulfuromonadales bacterium
CAAACATCCCCCCCAACACAACCGAGACTGCTGCCAGCATCAACGGTAAGGTAAAACCTGTCTGCAGGTCAGCCAATATTCCGGCAAGAACCGGCCCGAGCATCTGGCCGATGCTGAAACTGGCGGTTAGAATAGCCGCGGCCCGCCGGCCATCACCGCGCATGCGCAGGTTGCCTTCGGCCAGAGTCATCGCTACGATCCCGAGGAACGTGCCGCCAAAAGCGACCGCCGCAAACATCACTTTAGCCAGCGAGTCGGCATAAATGCTGACTATAATCCCGGCCGCCTGGAGCGTATAGGCTGCCAACAACGCCCGCTTGCTACCGATGCGGCGGGCCAGCAGCGGCCAGAGGATGGTCGAAGGGACGGCGGCCAAGCCGACCGCAACCCAGCTGTACGCGGCATAAGCCTCCAGCCCCGGGGTGACGGCGATGATGGCAACGATAAAAGTGGCGCTGACCACATAACCGAGGCCTTCAAAAAAATAGCCGATCGCCAGAATCGAGATACTGCGCAAGCCGCTCGCTTGCTCCGGTTTGCTGATCGTAAGCGGTTGCACCAGCTCGCGCTGGCGGCCGACTGAAATCCCGGTAACAGCGAGCAGTATCGCGATGACCCCCATGCCGATCCAGGTAATACTCCATCCCCCGGCGCTGTCCAGTATAGGCACAATGAGACCACTCAGAGCGATGCCGATGCCGATGCCTCCATACAAAGTGCCAACCCAATGGCCATAACCGCGGCGGCTGAGGGCTTCGGCGACTTCGGCCGTAATCACAATAAACAGGATGGCGCTGGCGAAACCACCGACCAGTCGCATCGTCCCCCACCAAAAGACCGAAACCGTAAAACCCATCAACAGGGTCGTAGCAAGGCTCGACAGTAAAGCGCCACCGGTAATCCAACGACTGCGCAATAATCGGGGTGCGACAGAACAGAGGACAGCACCACCGAGGTAGCCGAGGTAGTTAAGCCCGGCCAACCAACCGGCGACGGTATTGGTCATGCCGAGATCGCGCTGCATCAGCGGCAGAATCGGTGTAAACACGAAGCGCCCGATCCCCATGGCCACCACCATCCCGAGGATGCCGCCGATCAGAACCTTGAGCGCATGCCAGTCGCGTTGCTGAGTATCGTGCTCTGTTGATTGCTCTGTTTCCATAGTGGCAGTTTTCAGGAGGACATATTGGCCCAGAAAAAGAGGCGGGAGCCTTCCCCGCCTTTAACAACTCAGGTCATTCACCAGACAGCCCGAGGTTGACGATTCGGTCAATCACCGCCGTAGCCAACACCTTGCCGACCTTCTCCAGCGCCAGAACCCGCGCTCGTGACTCAACCTGGGAACCCTCGCGAATATTGGTACGCATGGCATCAAGGATTCTCCCTTCCGGCAGCATGAAGGTGGTCTGTGCGGAAGCCAGAGCCCAATGCCACGGATCATTCACCTGATACTCATCGATACGTACCTCAACAACAATGGTCATATCGACTTTGCCGCTGCTGACCAGTTTGATGCTGATCTTATTCAGGGCGCTGATCATCTCGCCTTCGACGATCCCCTGTTCATCACCAAACATTTCCAGACCGATGCTGATCGTGGCGGCAACCGCATCAGCCCGCTCGGCGACCTGCGCGCTGCTCTGTGGCGCCGCCGTAACATAGCCGGTCGGCATCAGGATCGCCAGGTCGGCCGCTATCGCGCCTCGATCACCGAGGAGTTGTAGTGCTTTGAGCAAATGCCCGAGTTGCTCGATGGCGTGTTCACTCGCCTCGGCTTTGTTAATCTCGGCTTCAACCGCCAGATCGATCTCGGTCAATTGCTGTTTAAGTGGCCGCATCGCCTGCACCCGGTCGAGCAGAGCCAACGCATAAATGCCATCTTCCTCTGACGCCCAAACCTCGGCAATACGCACCCCGGTCAGCAGCCGGTCAGTGCGGGTGACCAGATCTGACTGTAGATCTTGCCGATATTCTTTACTTTCGGTTTCACCAACGCGAGCCATCCAGAACACCTCGGAGCTGCTCTGGCGTGACTGCACCTGGACGGCAAAGGTTTTGGCAACTGCAGCGCGGGCCCGGTCTTCAGCGTCGCCGCGGATTGGCGCATGACCGATACCGACCAGATATTGGTCATCAGGATAGAGCTTACTGTTGCCATCGACCCAGTCGGGGATAGTCGGCGCACAGCCAAACAACAGTAACAGGACAAGTGCAAGGAATCCGTAACGCATGACGATACTCCTCTTCATAAAATATTGGTTAAAAGGCACGGACAAAGCCGAACCCGACCGGTGCTGCCGGTACGACCAAGGTTAGTTCCTGCGACCGACCGTCAAGTTCTAGCTCGATCTGATCAGTTCCCGCAGCAACCGGGGCGATCAGCAGCTGAATCTCGCGCGGTAAACCATTCCAACTGCGCAGATCAGCATTTTCTGTAATCATGTTAACCACCCTGAGCAGCAGACCGATCGGATTGTCACCGTTGCCCTCAAGCTGACGGGCCGTCGTCTCCTTGATCACCGCCCGGGCGATCGCTTTGACCAGCACCCGGGCGATTTCGTCCTTGAGACTCTTGAAGGCGATATTTTCCAGATCTTCGACCAGCTCTGACCGATAAAGTTTGCCGTCGATGTTTGTCGTTATGCTGTCGACACCGCCGCCGCGAGCGACAAATTCCGGCAGGGCCAGTTTGATCGGAAAACCCTGTCCGGATGGAAACAGCGCCATCCTTTCCTGTTTGACCGGAATCCTGCCGTTGTTGACCAGGACTACGATGAAGGTATCGAGTTGCGTCACTTCGATACCGCGTGCCGTAGCCAGGTCGCGAAACTCGTCGCGTTCCTGCCATAAAGACGATCGGTCAGCTGACGTTACCAGCAGCGACCAGAGCACTTCCGGGATCGGTACCCCGTAAACATCGCGGTTGGCCTGATAGCTGTGCCAGGCGAGACGATAGGCGATGAAGGCGTTGTTGTCGTCGCCCTGTGCCTGGTAGATCAGTCCGGTGAGCAGCCGTAAAAAGCCGTCTTCACGAAATACGGTTTTCTCTTTGTACAGGTTGCTGAAGTAGCGCAGCTTTTCGTCTACCCGCCGTGCTTCGACTCCGGCTTCTTCGAGGTCACCGAGCGCCAGATAGTTGAGTGCTTTGTAGTAGTTGAGGTAGACCGACTCGTAGTCTGCCCCGGCATACGGAATCACCCCGTCGTTGAGCAGAAAGCTCAGTGCCCCGGCCGAGATACTTTTGGTATAAAGCTCTTCAGTCAGCCGGTCGGCCGCCTCAAAATCGACATTACTCTCCGCATATGCCGCCTGCAGGTGGAGCAGGGTGCCGCGTTCCATAAGGTAAAGCAGGCGGTCATTGCTACTGTTAGCCAACCTCGACGTGTCGAGAAAATCGATGGCGGCGTCAGGCTTGCCGCTGCGACTCAGGTCGTAACTTCTATCCTGAATCGAACGCGCACCAACGCAACCGGCGAGCAACCCGACAGTGATGACCAGTGCCAGTAGCGACCGCAGGCGGGCCAGACTTATGCGGTGCTGGACAATCATTTATAATTAAAAACCGAAGCGGCTACGACTGACGAATTTCTTGATTTTCTTGTTACCGAGCCAGACCTTGCGGTTATCGCGCATATCTATCAATTCCAGGTCTATCTGGTAAAAGACCACCTTTTCACCTTTCTCCTGATCGACAATCGAGTTGATCGAGCCGATCAGCATGAAGTCGGCACCGGCTTCCATGCCGGGGGCTTTACGTGAGTCCGGAGCGGCATTAATATCTTGATCAAGCCGTTCAGAGCGGACACCACTTCGCTCTTCTGAGGAGGCGACAAAGTAGGCGCGACCAGAGTTGACCAGTGCCCGCTCCAGGTCTTTAACAAACACCTCGGTGGCGATGTGCTCGGATGAACGGTTGCGAATCGAGCCGACGATTACATCCGGCTTTTTGCCGGCCCGGGCGGTGAAGTCGGATAGCCATGGGTGGTTGAGGCAGTCCTGGATCATAGCTTCGGAGACCATCTGGCTGTCGGAGTCGTTCCAGCGGCCGGAGAGGTCTTTGACTTCGCCGGTATCCATCCGTTCAACCTTGGTGCTGGCGCAGCCGACCAGCAGAAGCAACACTGTCAACGGCAACAGCCATAGCATCAATTTATGCATCAGCGGGTCTCCTTCGTTTGTTGATCAAGATTTTTGAATGCCTGCTCGGCGTTGGCATCGACATAGTTACGGAATTCCGGGTCAATCTCACGCATCTCGGTGATGGCCGACTTCATGGCGGTTAAATCAGTCCGGACCAGGGCATAGACCGTATCGGTTTCCGGATGCCGCCAGAATTCAATCACTTTGGCCCCGCGTACCGTTACTTGCGACAAACTTTTCAACGTGTCGTCGATATGTTGTTCTTCGAGTGGCGCTTTATCCTGACCGATGCCGGTGGCGACCTGATAATCACGGTAGAGGTCGGTGACATAGCTGTGCAGTTGCCGGGCAACCTCAGCCCGGGCGCGCTGCTCGGCAGTCTCACGCGACAACGACAGACTCTGTACGCCGGTCACTGAACCGACACCGTAAAAGACATTGTCACCTGCATCGTCAAAGGCACCGCTGCCCATATTAACCCAATCGGGGGCACCGTCGAGCAGTTCATGTTTGCCGGAACAACCGGCAGCCAATATCAGAGTCAACAATAACAGCAGCAACCAAAGCTGCTTCAGACCTACAGCGCGCATCGCATTGTTCCTTTCGTCGTTTTGTCCCGACGTGGGACGATTTTGATTGTTCCTAACTGCATATAAGTATACAGCAAAATTTCTGATCAGGAATTGTTTCGTGATAAATACGCCATCGGCTGGGAATAAAAAAGCGGGGAGGTAGCTCCCCGCTTTTTTACAGTTATTATTGTCGATCTCTGTGCATAAGACTGAAGGTTATCTGATGTAGAGCAGCAGGGAGGCAAGGGCAAGAATCATGACCGCCAGCAGAACCCCGACGCCAACCGGGTAGGCAACGTTGCGGCTGCGACTGTCGATCCGTTTGGCAATCTGCTCATGATTATCAGCTATGCCACTGGTTTCAACCCAGAGGCGGTAGCCATATTTCTGGAGGTTACCACCCGGTTCTTCGAAGAACTGGGCCAGCAGCTTTGTCAACTTCTGTACGAAGACACGGTCGGCCCAGTCGTTGATGCCGTTGAAAGCCCACTGGCAGAAGCGGTAAATCTGGCGACCGCCCCTGCGGTAGAACCAGTCGGCGTCGACATTGACGGAACGGATTTCCGCCGGGTAGATGCCGGCAAGCAGTAACAGGGTGAAGGCCAGCGCCGAGAAGACAAGCAACTGGGATTGCGCCAACACGTGACTGATCGAGTAGGGCTGGTAGTCGGTGGCGTAAGGCAGCATGCTGTACAGGTATTGTGGGAAGCTACCAATCAGAATACAGAGCACTGCCGAGATACCCATGGCCAGCAGCATATGCGGTGGGGCCTCTTTGCAGCGTCTGCCGGAGTCATGTGAGAAGAAGGCGAAGAAAGGTATCTTGATGCCGGCATGATGAAAGACTCCGGCCGAGGCAAAGAGCAGGATGAACCAGAGCCAGCGCATGTCGCCGTGAGCAGCCGCTTCCATGACCATCGATTTGCTGACGAAACCGGAAAAGAGCGGAAAGGCCGAGATTGAGGCGGCACCGACTATACAGAAGCCGCAGGTCCAGGGCATCGATTTATACAGGCCGCCGAGGTCGGTGGCGTTGATCTTGCCGGTGCGGTACATGACCGCGCCCATGGTCATAAAGAGCAGCCCTTTAAACAGCAGGTCGTTGAAGGCATGAGCGACAGCACCGTTGATGGAGAGGGCGGTGCCGATACCGATGCCGACCACCATGAAACCGACCTGGTTGATCAGGCTGTAGGCCAGGACTCGTCGCAGATCGTTTTCAATGACCGCGTAGAAGATCGGGAAAGCGGCCATGGCCCCGCCGATGAAGATCAATTCCTCGGTGCCGGGGAAGGCCCGGGCCAGGGCATAGATTGCCGTCTTGGTGGTAAATGCAGAAAGAAAGACGGTGCCGGTAATGGTTGCCTCAGGGTAGGCGTCGGTCAACCAGGGGTGCAGAAACGGCCAGGCACAGTTGACGCCGATGCCGACAAATATCAGCCAGGAGGCGGTTGTTCCCAGGCCAATCAGATCAAAGGCGGCTGAACCGGTTTGCGAGACATGCATGATGATGCCAGCAAGCAGACACAGACCGCCGGCAACGTGAACCATAAAGTAGCGAAAACCAGCGCTGAGCGCTCGTTCGGTACGTCGGGCCAGGATCAGGAAGGTGGCACTGATCGTAAGCAGCTCCCAGAAGACAAACAGGGTGAACATGTCACCGGCGAAGACCGCGCCGACCGCAGCCCCGGCGTAGACGGTGCCGGCAACGTTCTGCACGGAATCCTTAACGTGAAGAGCATAGAGTGCCGAGAGAAAAGCCACCAGATGGAAGATGTAGCCAAAAATAAGACTCAGCTTGTCAACCCTGGCCAGGACGATCTGGTCGCTTAAAAACGGGTATACCCAGTGGCTGCCGTGCGGGAGTTGCAACAGGTTGATGAAGCTGATCACCGGCAACAGCAGTAGCAGTGCTTGTCGGGTGCGGCCCTTGAAAAGTGGAATTAGAAGTCCGCCGAGAATCAGGATCACTGCTGGCGGCAATGCATTAATCATTATAAAAATCCTCTTTACGCATAACTAAGGGCCGCAGTACGTACTTGGCTATGATCACCAGGATGACACAGGCGACAAAACCGTAGACCGAGTAGAAGGCAAAGGAGCTTTCCCAAGTGAAGATGCCATGCTTGTGGTAGAAGAGGTCAACCGCCAGCAGCAGGACCACGCAGGTATACAAGGCGTAGAGTACCCGCTTGACATTTTTAGGCTTGTCAAACATTCCTGGCTTTTCGTTCACATTTATCGGTTGCTTAGACATCCTTTTTCTCCTTACCAAGTCTGCCAGAGCACAAAGGCCAGATAGAGGACACCAATGGTAATGCAGACATAAAAAATTGTCCGGTAGCCTTCGACGGGTTCATGCGCCAGGATCATCGGACCGTCTTCTGCTTCACCTTGGTTGTTGTTTTGTTCGTGGTTACTCATCATGGATTCTCTCAAATTCGCCGGGTTATTAAATCCCCAGGGCCATACTTGCCAGTCGCAGCAGCGTGTCGGGGAAGAAGAACAGGCCGAGTGAAACCAGGGCCGTCACCGACAGCGGGATCAGACAGAAGATCGGCGCTTCCTTAATGCCTTTTTCTTCACCGTCAGTTGCTGGCACGAAGAAGCCACGGTAGACAATCGGGAAGAAATAGGCGGCGGTGAGCAGGGAGCTGACCAGCAGGACTATGATCAGAACCAGCTGATCTCCTTCTACGGCACCGAGCAACAGGTTCCACTTGCTGATGAAACCACCCAGCGGCGGCATGCCTATGATACTCAGGGAGCC
>JAUVAJ010000133.1 GCA_030591795.1 Desulfuromonadales bacterium
ACTCCGAGGAGTAGTGTTTTTTCGCAGTCTTCGCTTAGCTGAGAGCGAGGCCATACATATTATGCCGAGGCGCAACGACGCAGTAGATCGAAATTTTTACGACGCCATCAACATTTGATTGCCTAAAGGTGGGTACACAGCATGGACTCTCGTCATAGTGACAATGATGGCTCGGACATTTTCTGGCCGGGTTATGTAGACGCCACTACCAACCTCATACTTAATCTGCTGTTTCTGCTGACTATTCTGATCGTCGCCGTATTTATGTTCGCCCTCGAACTAGGCCGTACCAGTCCAGGCGGAACACCCGAGATCCCGATCACCTCCACCGCACCTCCCACGGAAATCGTTCCCCCAACAACGACAGATCCCATAAAAGAAGCCGACACTTTAAAACTCGAAATCGAGCGTTTGGAAAAATTGCTTGAGCAGCTTAATGCCACTGAGCTGGATGCAACAGGTACCTCTGAAGCCACCACGGCAGAAAATATTGCCCTCAAACTTGAAATCGAGCGACTTAAAACATTGCTTGAGCAGCTTACTGCCACTGAACAGGTTGCAACAGGTGCCTCTGAAGCCACCACGGCAGAAAACCTCACCTTAAAACTTGAAATTCAACGCCTAAAGGAGATGCTGGCGCAACTTGGCTCACAAAAGGCGCAGTCTGGCGGGCCGGAAAAATCTGTCGAGGCAACATCCAGTGAGCCAAAACCGCAGGAAGGTCTCGACAAGGCAATTGCAAGCGACATGGAAGTCATCGTGCATTTCAAGGATGACGCCATTGCATTTACACCAACAGAACACAAAGAACTGCTCGAATCTTTGCAGCAGATCGTCGCCACTGGAGAGGCAACTATTTACGTCGAAGTCCCCACCGGTTTTTCCGAGGCTAAACGGATGGGCTTCTATCGAGCGATGGCCGTAAGAAATTTACTGATTGAAATGGAGCTGTCCACCGAGAAAATCAATGTCTCGGTGGTCGAAGGGCCCAGCAAGGCAAACGCCTCAAAAGTCAGAGTCAGAGCACATTAATGATGGCTACAGAGCTACCCATATACAATCGCGCCAGTGATTTCTTTACGGGGTTATCACCCCAGCGCACCTTTATTATGTTGCTGATGGGCAGCAGTCTAAGTGTGTTGTTATGGGCCGGCATTGCCACAGTAGATGTAATCGTCCGCACAGAGGGACAGATCATCCCCGCCGGCAAGTCGCAAATCGTCCAACATCTTGAGGGCGGCATTGTCCATAAAATCCTGGTGGATGAAGGCCAGGTTGTTGTGGCCGGGCAACCTTTAATGGAGCTATCTGATATCCAGACCCGCTCAAATTTAGCGCAGGAGCAATCAAGACTTGATGCCCTGCGTGGTCGCGAAGCCCGATTGCTTGCCGAGTTGACAGGGGCCACCTCAATTACCTTCCCCAAAATACTGACCTCCGCCGAGGTGATTCATACCGAAACCGCAGCCTGGCAAGCGCGTCGCACCCGGCTTGCCGAAGAAATCCAGGTATTACAGGCCTTAAGTCTGCAAAAAAACAGCGAACTGGCAGAAACGAATTTAAAACAGAAGAACCTGCTGGAAGAATTAATCCTGGCGAAAAAAAAGCACCATGTAATTGCAGACCTGAACGCAAATAATGCGGCCTCCGAATTGGAAGTACTGGATAGCCAGATGCACATCCAACGACTCAAATCACAAATTGCCGAAGCTATCAACACCGTCCCACGCCTGAAGGCAGCACAAGCAGAATCTGACGCACGGGTAAAAGAGGCGGCGGCCCGCTTTCGCGCTGAAGCCTCGGCTGCCTTAACCCAGGTGCGGGAAGAACTGGAAGAATTAAGCCGTGGCATTGGCACTAGCGTAGACCGCCTTGCCCGAAATATCGTCCGGAGTCCGGTTGCGGGGCTCATCAATAAATTGAATATCACTACCATCGGCGCGGTAATACGCCCGAGCGAGATTTTACTGGAAATCACGCCCAGCGATCAGCGGATTGTCATCCAGACCCGTTCAAATCCAGACGACCGTGCCCACCTCCGCCGGGGATTGCCGGTTCGTGTGCGCATTGGCGCATATGACTACTCGACATACGGCACCTTTCAGGGCCATGTAACCGAGGTCAGCGCCGACACCTTGAGTGACGAAAGAGGGAATCGCTATTACCGGGTAAATGTTGAAGTTGATATGTCAACTCTCGCGTCACGTATTAACCAACCCGGCGTGTTGATGCCAGGCATGGCAGCGAGTGCAGATATTGCAGTCGGCAAACGCACCATCCTGTCATACATCCTTTCTCCACTATTAAAGTTCCGAGATGGGGCGTTTCGGGCAAATTAATTTTTGATTTAAGGCTATTTAAAAAAGATTTTATACGTATCATAACTGGTCTCGTGCCAATAAATACGATCTCAAGAGAGAATTCATGCTTAAACAACTAAAGATTTATTACCTTTTTGTATCAGCTCCTTTTGTTTTACTGCTCGTTGGGGCAACGGTTTTTTTTGATGCAATCCAATCAACAATCGAGACCAACCCCCACCCGCAAATCAACTATGCCATTTTTACTGTTATTCTGTTTGGCGGGACCATTATCATTTTCAATGCCCGCCGGTTAATAAACGAAGCCAGAGCACTCGTGGAATTTTCCAAAGCTATCCACGCCAAAACGGACTTAACTTCCCTGAAGGATCTGGCCGACAGCTACACTTGCGACATTGCCTGTTTGTTGCAGATGGTCGCGACATCGGGTGACCGCTCCATCTCCCATCAGGAACAAGCCGCCCTTGAACATGAACTGGCAAACGTACATTCTCGTTTAAATCGCCGAAATTCCCTGCCGCAATATCTTACCGGCCTGCTAGTCGGTATGGGTTTGCTCGGTACCTTCATTGGTTTGCTCGCAACCCTTGGCGACATTACAACCCTGATCAGCAGCTTTGCCGAGCTCGACATGGCCACAGCAAGCCCTCTTGTCGTGTTCCGAACCATGATTGAGCGGATGAAGGCCCCTATGCAGTCAATGGCCATTGCCTTCTCGGCCTCCATGTTCGGTTTGCTGGGATCAATAATCCTTGGCTTGATGATGGTTGGGGTCCGCCGTTTACAGAGTGACATCTTCTCAACGCTCAATTCAGAAATTGCCCGCCACATCGAAGTGGCTCTTTCATTTGAGAGCATCAGTATCCGAAGTGGTGAGGGTCCCGGCGGAGCTGTAGTTCCCAACGACATAACCACCAAAATTCTGATGCGAATAGAAGAGCGCCTGGCCGAAACAGCTCGCGTGCGCCAACGAGCGCTGTCTGCCGAAATCGACGACTTCAAACAGCAACGCGCGGATATGTTGCACACCCTCAAGGAGCAAACCGAGGCAAGTAATCACTTCCGTAATGAGCTACATCAACTTGGCAGCCAATTCTCCGCTATTTTCAATAGTATGGAAAAGGGTAACAATGAGATATCTGCCCAAATCTCCGATCTGACCGTCAATCTGCATGCAGATGCCAGTAAAACCCATAAACTGCTCGGTATGCAGGTCTACGAGCAGAAGGGATTAAGAGAAACTCTTGATGCTTACAAAATAGAAGAATGGTTAGCCGAGGCAGCACGCTTGCAGCAGCGAGCTCTGTCTGCGGAAATAGACGACTTCAAACAGCAACGCGCAGATATGTTGCGCACCCTTACAGAGCAAGCCGAGGCAAGCAATAACTTCCGCAATGAACTGCAACAACTTGGCAGTCAATTCTCTGCTATTTTCAACACTATGGATAAGGGTAACGGCGAGATATCTAATCAAATTTCGGAGCTGACCATTCATATGGCGGCCGATGCAAAAGAATCCCATATCCTGCTGAGCAAGGCAAATAGTGTCTTCCGCAGTGAATTACAACAAGTCAGCAGTCAACTCGGCGGCATTTCCAATATTACCGAGAAAGGAACCGAGACAACATGTAGCAAAATTGCCGAGTTGATGACCAGCATGGCAACATCGGCCAAGGAATCACAACAACTGCTTGATAATGCCAGCAACAACTTCCGCGCGGAGCTACAACAACTTGGCAGCCAACTTGGCGCCATCTCCAATATTACCGAGCAGGGAACCGGGGTAATATGTACCCAAATTGCCGACTTGATGGATCGCATGACTACTGCGGCGAAGCAATCGCATAAACTACTAGACAGTGCCAGCAATGACTGCCGCAGTGAATTGCAACAACTCGGCAAACAACTGGGCTCTATCTTCAAACATTTTGCGGAGAAGGGCAGCGCAGAAATATGCGCCCAGATTACCGAGTTAATAACTCACATAACTACGGTTCAGGAACCACCTAAATTGCCAGAGAATACCGACCAATAGCAGATAGTTTGAACGCAGTGCAAGCTTAACGTACAAGAAAAGCAGTCTGTAACCAGAATCAATTTTTACAACACGGAGATGACTCAGGTTGCCCGGGCGGATAGCGTGTTCAATTTTACATACCAGTTCCGGGAGTTCGTAAATTGAGGATAAATTACTATGGCAGACGCGACTGATAGCAAAAAAGAAAATACGGCGATTGAAGGAACTGAACAAGAGCCGCAAATTGAACGGGCCTCCGTCGCACAGGACGGGACTATCACCGTTCCCCAGTGTGAAGCAACTCTTGAGTCCGTTGATGTAGCCGATGTCGATTTATTACTGGGTTTTGCCGATGGCACCTTTGTCATCATCCCGAATGGCGCACTCGATGCCATAAGCGATTCATCCACCCCAGTGGTTTTCATTGACAATGATGGCAGTGCCTTCGATGCCGCCCATTTCGCCAGCGACCATCAAAGCACCCTCGGCGACCTCTTTAAGATGGTTGGCATCACCAACCTTGCCAAATCCGGTAGCCTGAGGGTGGTAAGCGAAAAAATAGATACCCAGGAAACGCTGAACGACGAAGATGTATTAGGTTACTCCGAAGGAGAAGCACTGGCTGCCTCAAGCGATGGAACCAGTGCCGATAAAATCGCAGCCCCCGCCCCATTACCCAAGACAAACAACACCGCCTTGACCGGCAAAGGCCCGGGAACTGGCGCTATCGATCCCAATACACAACAAGTTGATCCAATGGACGCAGATCCAGTGACGCCAACAGTCACACCACGACCAACCGTATATAAAGCCGGTCAGAAAATAGTAGATATCAGCGATCCGACTATTACGCTCGACGGAAGCATCACCGCCGACGATATCATCAATATCGCTGAAGCCGCTAGCAATGTTGCAATCACCGGTGTAGTTGAAGGCGGAGCTCAGATAGGTGACACCGTCACCCTGACTGTCAATAATATTAACTACACCGGCCTGGTTCTTGACAACAAGACCTTCAGCATCAATGTAGCCGGTTCTGACCTAGTAGCCGACAGCGACAAGGTCATAGACGCCAGCATCACCACCGATGGAGCTAACGCACCCGGCACAGACACCGAAGGATACGGGGTTGACATCATTGCTCCGATACCAGAGATCACGATTACTCCCGATATCACCGACGATGACATTATCAACATTGTCGAAGCGGGCGGCGATGTAACAATCACCGGTTCAGTCGGCGGCGATGCCCTGGTCGGCGACACAATTACCCTGACCGTAAACGGGGTTGAATCCACCGGTCTGGTTCTCGCGGAC
>JAUVAJ010000107.1 GCA_030591795.1 Desulfuromonadales bacterium
CCTCTGGCTCAACCTCTGGCTCAACCTCTGGCTCAACCTCTGGCTCAACCTCTGGCTCAACCTCTGGCTCAACCTCTGGCTCAACCTCTGGCTCAACCTCTGGCTCAACCTCTGGCTCAACCTCTGGTGCAACCTCTGGTGCAACCTCTGGTGCAACCTCTGGTGCAGTGTGCGTACTCTCCAGTTGTTGCCGGAACGTTTTTACGACCGTCTCGTCATAGTTGTCTGCCATGGTCTGTGGGTCGAGCACAAGAATGACGTTATTGTCGAGGATGTAACAACCGTTGATCAGGCCATCCGGGTCGGCAAGTGGGAAGTTTCGGCGTTCAATGGATTCTAAAGTACGTTCACCGAGCAGACGATCTAGCAGGATCAGGCTTTCAAAGCCACCAGCTTTGATATGTAGCAATTTTGCTTCAGCCGGTATTGTTTCCCGATCTTGAAAGTAAGGTGCGAAATCGAGAACCGGATGGATTTTCTCACCACTGCGTTGCATGCCGATAACCAGCGGGGTGTTGCCTGGAAACAAGGTAAGGTTGTTGATATCGAGTTCATTTTTAATGATACTTTTGGCAAACGCATAGCGGCTTCCCGCCATTTCAAATTCAACCACTTGTCCGGGGCAGAGGCGATTAGCGCTGGGCCTTGAGGTTGTTGGCGGCGGAGTCAGTTGTTTACTGGTCAGTAGCTCTGCCGGGTTGATTAATGGGATAAGCAGGTCGCCGACCTCGATCGCACGGTCCAGGCCGGGGCGCGACATTTGGGCTGGTATCTTTATGGTGCGTGATGCGTCCACCGCTTTTGGTTGGCTGTTGGCATCGATCAACATGCCATAATCGCCCTTTGCCGTGTCACAGATAATAATATCTGATTTTTGTTCTGGTAATTCAAGGCCTAAACCAGGTGCGATGATTGGCACCAGACTATTATCCCGCAGGGTAACGCCGTACAAAAAGTCAGGCTGCCCAAAGAGCGGCGTGACGCTGTCTGTGGTGGCGAGTTTACTGAATGCACGCGCCGGTGCGGCCAGAAGATGAGTAGCGCAACTAAATGTGATCAGATTACGAGCTGCTATTGGCGGGAAAGTTTTGAAGCTACTGTTTACCTGTGCTGTGAATTCACCCTGGAGAAGATTCTGGAAAAGTTGTTTGAGGTCAATCAGAGGGAAAATCTTTTGGTTGATCTGAACATGCTCCCGGTAGAACGAAGTCGCAAGGTAGTCTGGAAATGGTTTTATTTGTTTATTGTCGATTTTGAACGGTTGTGGTGTGTCGTTGATGACAAAACCACCAAAATTTTGCCCCTTGTCTATCCAGAGTACCGTCTTATTGACATTTTTACACTCATCAGGAAGCCCACAACAGACTGAGAGGTGGGCCAGGGCAACGGTTCGACTGTCGGTTCTGATCAGACCGGCGACATAGTCAGGGCTGAACGGCGGCAGGAACAACGAGGGCGCTTCCTGGATCTCGGTGATCGCGGAAGCATACGCGGCGACAGGGAATCCCTCTATTTGAAAAAGGATCAGTTTACGCATCGATCATTTATCCGTTCAGGTTTGCCGGTGAATAGATTTAGTCAATTACAGGTTCTGACAAAGATAACAGGTTGGTGTCACGAGTGCGAACAGTTTTCTATTCTAGTTTCTGCCCGGAAACTGACCTTTTCCGCAATCTCGGCGTCAATCTGCACTTTTGATTGTTCGGCGTAAAGCACTACGCCTCCGCTCAAATGCTTGATTTCCTTGACCTTGTAAAAAATTGCTGGTTTCCAAAACAGAAAACAAACTCATCCAGTGTTTCCGGATGGACACTATTCTACATCGACATAGCGGAGTCCTTCAGGTCGCCAGGCGGGTGAGATGACCTTGGCATTCTTCTGGTGGTCGAGGCTGCTACCGTAGGTGACGGAGAAACTGCCAAAACGCTCATTGACGGTGTCGACTGCTTCGGTCAACTGTTCGTATTTGCGTACTTCGGGGAAAAGGTGGTATTGGCTGCCGCGTTGGCGCAGGTTGCTGAGGCGGACGCCGAGCAGGCGAATCGGTTGTTCGAGGGCAAGCCGGTCGAGGATCGCAACGGCTGCATGGTAGATTTCATGACTCTGGCTGAGGTGATCGTTGCCGGTCTCCTGTCTGCTGAAGGTTGTAAAATCACTGTAGCGTATAGTCAGGGTGACGGTGCGACCAGCGACATCGTAACGCCGGGCCCGGCGACCGACCATCTCGGCCAGCCGCAACAGCCAGCGGCAGATAGCGTCGTGGCTGTCGATGTCGTGTGGCAGGGTGGTGCTGTGGCCGACGGTTTTGACTTTTTCGTTGCCACTGGAAGGGGTGACTGGACTGTCATCGATACCGAGCCCCATTCGTTGCAATTTCTCACCGATGATGCCGAAGCGTTTTTTCAAGGTTTTGACCGGGAATCGACCGAGTTGACCGCAGGTGGTGATGCCGAGCAGGTTGAGTTGCTGTTGCGTGCGCGAGCCGATGCCGCAAAGCTCTTCGATCGGTAGTTTTTCCAGGGTTTCGCTAATCCGGTCAGGCGCGATAACGGTTAGTCCATCCGGTTTCTGCATGTCGGAGGCGAGCTTGGCCAGCAGCTTATTCGGGGCGATGCCGACCGAGCAGGTCAACCCATATTTCTGGTAGATATGTGCCTTGATCAGCATTGAGATACGTTTGGCTGAACCGAATATTTTCAGGCTGCCGGTGACATCGAGAAAGGCTTCATCGATGGAGAAGACCTCGACCGCCGGGGTGTAGTCACGAAAAACATTAATAATGCCGGTCGAGGTGTCGGTGTACTTGCGGTTGTTGCCGACCACCTGGATGAGTTGTGGACAGAGCTGTTTCGCCTCATAGACGGTCATGCCGGTCTTGACCCCGAAGGCGCGGGCTTCATAGGAGCTGGTGGTGATGATCGTCCTGGCTCCGGAGCCGGTCACGGCGATCGGCTTGCCGCGCAAAGTCGGGTCAGACTGCTGCTCAACTGCGGCAAAGAAGGCGTTCATGTCGATATGTAGAATGGTGCGGACGCTCATTGTCCTGGCTCAACCCCGGACAGACTCCAGATCTGCTGGTCGGTATTGTAGATCAGCTCAAACAGATCCTGACCATCACTGACGGCAAAGTGGAGCATTTTTGTGTCGCCCGACTGTTCCTGCCAGCGGTAGGTGATTTCGGTTACGCTGTATTTTTTGCGTTGCCAGTCGAACCAGACCGGACGGATTGCTCGTCCCGATTCGAAAATGGCCCCGACCCGTATGTCTGCGTTGAGGTGTTGCATTGAATTCCAGTAAAGAAGGTTTTTTTGGTTGTTACTTCAGCATGTCGGTGTTTGCATGTGGACTGCAGCCATTGCCTGCGTCCAACGTTGTCACTTAACTTCCCGCAAGTAACAGCTGTAGCCCATATGCTGTGCAGTTGGTAATATGACTGAATATTTTATTATCGTCATCATGGTTTTAGGGCCAGTCTCTTTTGTGACCGTTGGTTCAGTATTGCCGGAGCAGGCTGACCACCTTGCCGATGATGTGGATGTCGCTGTCCTTCGGGCCGACAAAGATCGGTTGCATCTTCGGGTTTTCCGGCTGCAGACGAATCCGGTTGTCTTCCCGGAAGAAGCGTTTCAATGTCGCTTCGTCACCGATCAGAGCAACGACAATATCGCCGTTGTTGGCATCTGGTTGTGGTTTGATCAGAGCCAGATCGCCATCAAGGATGGCGGCGCCGATCATCGAATCGCCTTGGACACGCAGAAAAAAAGTGCCGCCGCGGGTCTCTTTCCGGCTGATGGCAATTTCGCCTTGAATGTCTTCGATAGCTGGTTGCAAGGCACCGGCCCGAACCGTGCCGACAATCGGCAGTTTCCCTTCTTCGGTTCGGGCTATGACACGAATACCCCGTGAGGAACCATCTTGTTTGCTTATAACACCCTTTTTTTTCAACGCCCGCAGGTGTTTGAGCACGCCGAGAGTGCCAGTGATATTCAAGGCAGCGGCAATCTCACGCAATGTTGGCGGATAGCCATGTCGGTCAATATGTCGGTTGATACAGTCGAGCACCTGTTGTTGACGATTTGTGAGAGTATTCATCATTCTCCTTCCAGGTGACCAGCTCATCAACAGTCGCTTAATGGTTGTCAAATGGTAACCTAGCATTTATGGCTGATTTTTGTCAAGTGAGGTCGATGTCACCTTGCAGATATGAAATGAACCGGTATAATTCCTATATAAGGTTGTTATTTCAAGGAGGTGCGGCGATGACAGACAAATGGGATGAACGGAAAAAGGCGCTGGAAAACCAGTATTTTTATAATCTGGAAAAGGAACTGGTCGAAAAGATAAAAGAAGATACTCAGGAGAAACTGATTCACAAGTATTGTCGTGGTCGTTGCCCCAAGTGTGGCGATAAGATCGAGGCACTTGAGTTTCGCGGGGTGCCGATGGATCAATGCCCGGGTTGTAAAGGTATCTGGCTTGGCCCTAATGACCTGCAGTTACTGTCCGAAAAAGATCACCGGACATGGTTTGATAAGTGGTTTCATGCAGAAGAGGGGAGTTGAACTATCGTCTGTTGTGACGTTTTATAAGTATTAAAAATATAAAAGCCCGCTCAATTTGAGCGGGCTTTTATGTTTTTACGGATGTCCGTAATTAACGCAGGTTGTAGAAGACCTCGCGGCCGCTGAAGATGGCGATATCATCGAGCTCGTCCTCAATCCGCAGCAGCTGGTTGTATTTGCAAATTCGGTCGGTGCGGCAGAGCGAACCGGTTTTGATCTGGCCGGCGTTAGTCGCCACGGCCAGATCGGCGATAGTGGTGTCTTCGGTTTCACCGCTACGGTGCGAGATAACAGCAGTGTAGCCGGCGCGTTTGGCCATTTCGATCGCTTCGAGAGTTTCAGTCAGGGTGCCGATCTGGTTGACTTTTATCAGGATCGAATTGGCGATCCCTTTGTCGATCCCTTCTTTGAGAATCTTGGTGTTGGTGACGAACAGGTCGTCGCCGACGATCTGGATCTTGTCGCCAAGTTTTTCAGTCAGCAATGCCCAGCCGTCCCAGTCATTTTCGGCCATGCCGTCTTCAATTGAAATAATCGGGTAGCGATCGACCAGATCGGCGTAGAAATCGACCATGTCGGCAGCTGATTTTTTCGGCTGTTTTTCGTTCTCCAGAATATAGGTGTTATCTTTGTAGAGTTCCGAGGCAGCAACGTCCAGCGCCAACAGCACATCCTCGCCCGGTTTGAACCCGGCGGCAGTGATCGCCTCCATGATTACCTGTAGCGCTTCTTCATTGCTCTTCAGGTCGGGAGCGAAACCACCCTCATCACCAACGGCTGTGTTGTAACCCTTGCCCTTGAGGACTTTTTTCAGGGCGTGGAAGATTTCAGCACCCATGCGCAACGCTTCTTTGAAATTGACGGCGCCGACCGGCATGATCATAAATTCCTGAATATCGACGTTGTTATCGGCATGTTCGCCACCATTGATGATATTCATCATCGGTAGCGGCAACTCTTTGGCATTGGTGCCACCGAGATACTGGTAGAGCGGCAGACCAGCATCTTCAGCTGCCGCCTTGGCACAGGCCAGCGAGACGCCGAGCAGGGCGTTGGCACCGAGGTTGCTCTTGAAATCGGTACCGTCAAGCTCGAGTAGTTTGTGATCAATTCCGGCTTGATCGGAAGCTTCCCACCCAAGCAACGCTTCGGTGATTACTTCGTTGACGTTTTCGACTGCTTTTTCCACGCCTTTGCCGAGGTAGCGGTCTTTGTCGCCGTCACGTAGTTCTATTGCTTCACGTTCACCGGTCGAAGCACCGCTGGGAACAGCTGCCCGGCCCATTGCGCCACTATCCAGGTAGACTTCAACTTCGACGGTCGGGTTTCCGCGTGAATCGAGAATTTCGCGGGCATAAATATCGATAATTTCGCTCATCTGGCTTCTCCTGATCTACATATAAAGTACGGGGTAAATTGCTAGCTGAAAACGGCTCATTTATATCACAACATAAGCAAATTGGAAGCCTTTTCCTGTCAGCTTTTGAAACGGATTGATTTTGTCTTGCTTCAATGGTATTTTTACGAACATTTTCAAGGAAGTGAAGGACGTCTGATTGAGTGATCCAAAAAAGTCGAAAGAGTTTATCGCCGCTGATCAAAAGCTGGCGAATTTACTTTTTGGACGACAGAATCGCCACCTCAAACTGATCGAGCGTTCTCTCGAGGTCCGTATCGGGTCTCAGGGAAACCGCCTCGTGTTTAAGGGTGAAGCGCCCCAGGTACGGTTGGCTCACCGCTTATGTGAGGAGCTGTACTCCCTGCTACAGGAGGGGTATTCTCTTTATCCACCGGATATTGATTATGCAACCCGCATCCTGAACGCTGATTCAACTGCCAACCTGAAAGATATTTTTCTCGACACGGTTTTTATCTCTGCACGTAATAAGTACATTTCACCCAAAAGCGTGGCGCAAAAAGCGTATATCGACGCCATGCGTGGTCATGATATCGTACTGGGCGTCGGTCCGGCTGGCACCGGCAAGACTTATTTGGC
>JAUVAJ010000113.1 GCA_030591795.1 Desulfuromonadales bacterium
TAATCGAGAGTGTAAGGGCGATTCTGATGCCGGGCCAACTGGGTTCGTTGCCAACGATTCAAGTTACTAAAGATATCATTGCGCAGTTTTTCCGCCTTTTTCTCCAGCTTCGCAAGCTCGCCAGAGAAGTCAACGTTATCAGTAGAATACTCGCGCAGTTCACGAATCTTTGTTTTAAGATCAACCAAGGGTTTTTCAAAATCTAGATGGACTTGCATCTGTAAAACTCCTATTTTTACCTTATTGAAGGCCGAACAAACCGGTTCTTTGCATATCCGACAGGCCTAAGCCGACAGGTTCCAGCATAGATATTATTCGAAAGTGACGACATTGTAGCCGAAAAGTCGTTTAGTATCATCCATTATTTGATCATTCGCTGCAACCTTGAGATTTTCCGGCAGTTTGATAACGGTTTCACTCCGATTCGGAATTTCCATGTGCAACAAAACCTCGCAGCCACCACGGTTGCGCAACAGCAGGCTGCGCAGCTCCCGGAGCTGCTCGACATCCAGACCGGGTGTCGACAAACGAAAATGAACCCGACTGGTCTGGGCTTCCTTGACATTATTCAGTAGCGTCACTTCCGTAGCAATAATTTTACAGCTCTCCTCACCAACTTCGAGCCCACCGGTCACCAGCAACGGCTCATCGCCACTTAACAACTCGGCACAGCTTGCATAGAGTTCCGGGAAAATTACAACTTCTACAACCCCGGCCAGATCCTCCA
The DNA here is from genome assembly GCA_030591795.1 of Desulfuromonadales bacterium. The sequence continues at coordinate 728 of JAUVAJ010000113.1, forward strand.
GAGTCACGATCGCCATGCGGTCGCCTTTTTTGGTGGTCATCTGCCGTGTCGCCGCGACCAATCCACAGACCCGTACCTTCTCTTTATCACTGCGTTCGATCAATCCGGCCGTATCACAGGTTGTAAATCGCTTGATAATCTCTATATGTCGGGATAAAGGATGACCGGTAATAAAGAAACCGAGCGCTTCTTTTTCAAACCCGAGTAAAATCTTTTCTGTCCACTCCTCGATATCCGGCAAAGAACCGTAACCGTTCCCTTGATGCGACACGATTTCTTCGGTACTGAATAAAGATTCCTGACCTGAAGCCTTTTCACGTTGCAGATTTTGCCCAATTTCAAGCGATTCATCTAGTACCGCCATATACTGGGAGCGTTTGCCGCCAATGGAATCGAAAGCTCCACATTTGATCAGCGCTTCGACTACCCGTCGATTAACCTTGCGCAGATCTACCCGTTCGCAGAAATCGGCAAGGCTTTTGTACGGATCATTCTGCCGTTCTTCAATGATCGACTCAAGCGCCGCCGAACCGACACCTTTAACCGCACCAAGACCAAAACGAATCTCTTTATCATATGCGCCAAAAAAACGATCCGAGGCATTAATATCTGGAGGTAGCACCTCAATCCCCATAGCCCGGACTTCACTTATATTCTTGATGACCTTGTCGGTATTTTCCATATCCTCGGTCAACAGCGCAGCCATAAACTCAACCGGGTAATGCGTTTTGAGGTAAGCGGTCTGCAGGGCGATCAAGGCATAGGCAGCCGAGTGCGATTTATTGAATCCATATTCGGCAAACATCTCCATCAAGTCGAAAACTGCCGCCGCTTTTTTAAGATCTAGTTTATTATCCTTCGCACCGGCAAGAAAGAGATCCTTCTGTTTGGCCATCTCTTCGGCTTTTTTCTTGCCCATGGCACGTCGCAGCAGGTCGGCACCGCCGAGGGAGTAATTTGCCAACACCTGAGCGATCTGCATGACCTGTTCCTGATAGACAATAACCCCGTAGGTGTCTTTGAGGAGCGGCTCCAGTTGCGGAAAATCGTAGGTAATCTTGCGCTTGCCGTGTTTACGCTGGATAAAGTCATCGACCATGCCTGATCCGAGCGGGCCAGGCCGATATAGAGCACAAACTGCAATAATATCCTCGAAGCAGGTCGGCTTGAGTTTTACCAGCAACTCCTTCATGCCGCTCGACTCCAGCTGAAAGACACCGGTCGTCTCACCCCGGGCCAGCAGCTCATAAGTCTTTGGGTCGTCATCCTTCATCATCCGCAGATCAAAATCTGGCTCCTGACGATGAATCAGCCGGACACAATTATCGATAACGGTCAGAGTCTTGAGTCCGAGAAAATCAAACTTGACCAGACCGATCTTCTCGACGTAGCTCATAGCGAACTGGGTCACCTGACTACCGGTCTTCTGATCGACATAAAGCGGCAGATACTCGGTCAACGGTGTCGGTGTAACAACAACACCAGCGGCATGGGTCGAGGCGTGCCGGGTCAGGCCCTCCAGAGCCAGGGCGATGTTGATAAGCTCTTTTTGTTTGGGATCTTTTTTGGTGGCCTCGCGTAGCTGCGGCTCCTGTTCCAACGCTTTCTTCAGCGTCGTACCGAGGACATTCGGCACCAACTTGGCAAGCTTGTCTACCTCGCCATATGGAACATTCAGCGCCCGGCCGACATCGCGAATAACCCCTTTGGCCTGCATGGTGCCAAAAGTGATAATCTGTGCAACATTTTCCTGCCCGTACTTCTCGCGGACATAATTGATAACAGCCTCACGCCCGTAGATACAGAAATCAACGTCGATATCCGGCATCGAAACACGCTCCGGATTGAGGAACCGTTCGAACAGCAGATTATACGGTAGTGGATCAATATCGGTGATGCGCAGAGCAAAGGCAACCAGACTGCCAGCGGCACTACCACGCCCTGGTCCAACCGGAATATCTTGGTTTTTGGCCCAGACGATAAAATCGGCAACGATCAGAAAGTAACCGGGAAACCGCATCTGAATGATACAATCAAGCTCGACCTGTAACCGGTCCCAGTACTCTTGTTCATTTTCTTTCGAGAACTCGGGACGATTCAGGCGAATCTCCGCAAAACGTTCATTGAGTCCAGCGCGGGAGTCTTCGACCAGCACGTCACCAAGAGTCTTACCCTCAGGCTTTTCATAAGCAGGGAAATGATAGGTATCAAAATCGAATTCAATATTGCAACGCGAGGCGATATCAATCGTACTCTGAAGAGCCTCTGGAACGTGTGAGAAGAGCGCCGCCATCTCTTCCGGGGTCTTCATGTAAAATTCATCATTATGAAAGCGCATACGGTCGGTATCGTCCATGGTCTTGCCGGTCTGGATACAGAGTAGCACTTCGTGGGCGTAAGCATTCTCCCTGGTCAGGTAATGACAGTCGTTGGTCGCCACCAGAGGCAACCCGCTCTGCCGGGAAATATCAATCAAAGCGTCATTGGCGATCTTCTGCTCCGGTATGAAATTTTCCTGCAGCTCAAGATAAAAACGATCATTATCAAAAACCTGTGAAATTTCTTCGGCCCGGCGTTTAGCTTCGTCGAGTTGATTCTTTAGAATCAGCTGTGGAATCTCGCCACCGAGGCAGGCGCTCATGGCGATAATCCCCTCGTTGTACTCCTTGAGCAGCTCCCAATCGATTCGCGGCCGATAGTAGAAGCCATCCTGATAGGCCTGAGATATCATGAAGCAGAGGTTGCGATAACCGGTCTGATTCATCGCCAGCAGAAGCAGATGATTTGATGCCTCACCAGCGCCTCGCATCCCTGACTTATCCTGGCGAGCGCCGGGCGCCACGTATACCTCACAACCGATAATTGGCTTCACGCCATGTTTAGACGCCTCAATATAAAACTCAACTGCGCCAAACATGTTGCCATGATCAGTAACAGCGACCGCTGGCATATGCAAGTCATGAGCACGCTTAACCAGATCAGGGATCTTGATCGCTCCGTCCAAAAGACTGTATTGACTATGCAGGTGGAGATGTACGAAATCGGCGTGTTTCATAAAGAGCAGTTATCCACAAAAAAGATGCCTGCGAACAGGACAATAAAGAAAAAACAACCCCGCAACTGATTGCGCCACAAGGCAAGCAATCATAACATTCAGGGTCAGCGCGGGTCAAGAAAACGGCGTCAAAGAACCTTGACGCCAAAGCGTTCCAGAAGCGTGGTCAATTTAATCAACGGCAGACCGATCAGACTGGTGTAATCTTCCCCTGCCATCTTCGCCATCAGGGCGATACCAAGCCCTTCAATCTTGAAAGATCCGGCACATTTAAAGGGGCGGTCATGGTCTACATATGTTGCAATCTGTTCGTCAGTCAAGGTGCGTAGAGTCACTGTAAACGAGGCGAAATCAGATGATGATTCATCCGTTGCGGCATCATAGACCGTTACGCCAGTATAAAACGTATGGCTCAAACCGGACATAGCCTGTAGTTGGCGGATCGCTGCCAACCGACTACCCGGCTTACCAATAATTCGTCCACGCGGATCAACAAACACCTGATCGGAACCGATAATCAAAGCTTCGGGATAATGTCGACGCAGACTCGCTGCTTTGCCCAAAGAGAGGTGCTTGACCAGCAACTCCGGGGCTACACTCTGATCGAGCTTTTCAGTATATAGCGGAGTTGCCACGGTAAAAGGAATACCGAGCTGTTTAAGCAGCTCACGTCGATAAGGGCTGGTTGAAGCAAGAATCAGATTACGCATCAGGTTTGTCCTTGAGGGAAAAGTTTCTATTTTTTACCCTACTGATGCATAAAAAGCAACGGGACGATCAGTAATAATAACTATCAACCAACCTGCTGCCAGATCGGGCCGGTCTCCGCTATGCGCCCTGCCTGCTGTTCATAGTGTGATTGAAACAGACGGCTGACCGGTTTTGGGGCGAAACGTCGGTTGCAGTGTGATTCAGCTGCTAATAATAGCTCCGATTCAAGGCCGTAGCGATCGACAGTAGCGAGCAGCGACAGATCAGCGCTGCCGTTTGCTGATAAGTCGGCGAAGGTTACAATACCGCCGGCATCCGGTTCTACCAGCACATCAACTTCAACCAGACCGTTGCCACAGATACCGTTTACAGCATGCCGCCAGCGGCGTCCACGACGTTGACGCTCTACATGGTGAATATCGAAATATAGCGCATTCCCTTGAGAATCGATTGCATCGAGCCAGACCATAATGACCTCCCTGTTGGTTATGATTATATCCTACCAACAGGCGTGACAGGATATGTCACTAAAGATCAACGGCTGTAATTTAAAAGAAGGGATCTTACCTGGAGTTCAACTGTCAATGGAGCCCAGCGTTTCACGCAGGCCAGCAACAAACTGTTGTTTGAGCTGTGCCGGCTCAAGCACCTGGACATGTGGCAGGTAGGAATAAAGCCAGGCTAAAATCTCTTTTTCGCCGCTGGCCTGCAACGACAAAATCAGTGAGCCATCAGCCTGCTCTTCAATAGACTGACTCGGATGCCAATTGCGCTCACGAACCAGATGCGCCACAGCACTACCGAAACGAACCTTGAGTTGAAAGGTCTCACCCTCGATCAAGCCAAAAGCACTGCCGGTCAGATCATCGGCATTATACCCTTCGGGAACTTCGAACCGGTCATCTAATAATTCAACATGGTCAACACGATCAACCAGAAACAGCCGCAACGCTTTGCGATTGTGCGCATAGCCGCCGAGGTAAAGTGAGTTATTAAAAAACAAGAGCGTGTATGGATCAAACACATACTCCGTCGCCTCGCGATGCGGCGGAGTATAGGTCAAACGACAGCGATATTGGTAAAGCAACGCCTTACGCAGATCCTTGAGCAGCTCTTTTTTACCGTAGTAATCTCTGGTTCCCTGGAACCGCGGTGTAGCCGCCGAAGCGATTCGCTCCAGATGGGCCACACTGCGCGGCGGCAGGCTGGAGCGCAGGCGACCAAAGATTGCTTCGAGATCCTCCTGAAACGGTGTCCCTTGCAAAAATGAGAGTTGACCGCGGCAAAGATAAAGCGTCATTAGCTCTTCAAGCGAAAAGGTGATCGGCGGGATTTTTTTAAAGCCGGTTATAAAGCGGTATAGAGTGCGACCATCCGGCTCCTTTTCAGAGATCAGTGGATAACCGGCATCACGGATAGCATCGAGGTCACGATAAACCGTGCGTCTGGTCACGTTTGCCTCTTCAGCGATCTCATCAACCGTCGCCCCGTAGCGTGCTTCCAGAATGCGAATTACGTCATGCAGACGGGCCGCCTGACTATATTTTTTTGCCGGCTTACCCGGCTTTCTAGCACTCACTATCGTCCTTGTCCTGGTAATAGGTATATTTGTGGGATTTACCTTTAACTTTATCCGAAGGGTATTTTTGAATATTTTTTTCCATCTTGTCGATGACAGTCTGAGATAAATCAAAACCCAGGGTGTTCGA
>JAUVAJ010000299.1 GCA_030591795.1 Desulfuromonadales bacterium
ATAAATCTTTTAAAGGCGTTTCGCGCAGAGTTCGCAAAGTGCGCAGCGGCAATAAAAAGCGTGAATTTAAGGTTTTACCAACCGACTTAAAGGTTTTCTCTGCGTTCTCGAGTGAGTGTCAGCGAACGGGCGTGAGAAGTTTTTGTTCTAAATATTAAAAGGGGATTGTATGGCTACATATCTCGTAACTGGTGGTGCAGGTTTTATCGGCTCACATTTGGTTGATGAGCTGGTCCGGCTCGGACACAGAGTCAGGGTTCTGGATAATCTGGCGACCGGACGGATGGTTAATGTTGATCATCAGCTCGATGCTATTGAGTTTATGGAAGCGGATATCCGTGATTATGCTGCCTGTGTCAAAGCCTGCGCCGGGGTTGATTATGTTTTGCACCAGGCGGCACTCGGGAGCGTGCCGCGCTCAATTGAGGACCCGTTGACCAGCCATGAAGTCAATGTTACCGGTACGGTGAATATGCTGCGAGCGGCATCTGAAGCTGCGGTCAAGCGCTTTGTTTATGCCTCATCATCCTCTGTTTACGGGGATCATCCCGGGTTGCCGAAGGTAGAAGAGGAGATCGGTCGTCAGCTGTCGCCGTATGCTGTCACCAAATATACTGATGAGCTATATGCCGGTGTGTTTTATCAAAATTATAGTTTACAGACTGTTGGTTTGCGTTATTTCAACGTTTTCGGCCCGCGGCAAGATCCTGATTCGGCCTACGCTGCGGTTATTCCGTTGTTTGTCAGTGCCCTGATGAGCAACAAGTCGCCGCGGATAAACGGTGACGGTGAACAGAGTCGTGATTTTACCTATGTCGATAATGTTGTGCAGGCCAATCTTTTGGCTGCCACAGCTCCTGACAGCGTAGCTGGTGAGGTGTTCAATGTCGCATGTCATGGTCGCGTTACGGTCAACGTCCTGTTTGAGCGGATCAGGACGTTGCTTGGTTCTGATATAAAGGCTGAATACGGGCCCGAAAGACCAGGCGATGTTAAGCACAGTTTTGCTTCAATCGACAAGGCAAAGAAGCTGCTTGGGTATGGCGGAGAAATAAAGTTTGAGGACGGACTAAAACGTTCCATTGCCTGGTATCGGGATAATTTATGATGAAAGTTGTAGAAGACTATCTGGATAAACACCTGCAGACGATTCAGCAAGTCCGTGAATTACTGTTACCGCAGATTGTTGCATGTGCAGACATGATTATTGCTGCATTGCAAGATGGCAACAAAATCCTGATCATGGGCAATGGTGGGTCGGCTGCTGATGCCCAACATTTTGCTGCCGAGTTGGTCGGACGCTTCCGTCGCGAGCGTCAGGGTTTGGCTGCTATCGCGCTGAGCACCGATACGTCAATCTTGACGGCGATTGGTAATGACTATGGTTTTGATGCTGTGTTCAGCCGGCAGATCGAAGCGCTGGCAAACCCCGGTGACATCGTGTTCGGAATCTCAACCAGCGGCCAGTCGAAAAATGTGATCGCTGCAATTGAAAAAGCGAATGACATCGGCTGTAAAACGATCGGTCTGCTCGGTAAAGATGGCGGTGCGTTGGCATCGTCTGTTACCTGTACATTGACTGTTACCGGAGATGAGACGTCTTATATCCAGGAAGCACACATTATGATTATTCACATGTTGTGTGAACTGATCGAAGCGAAAGTGTCTCTAGATGGGATCTGATATGAAGCGGTACACTATGATCGACATGCAGAAGGTCAAGACCTACTCACTCAAGGCGCGGGAGAGCAAGGTCAATGTTGATGAGCATTTCTCCGGTGAAATAAACGCCGGGATGTCGGTGGCAGAGTTGTTGTCGGTGTTGCCAGGTCAACTTGGCTCTGAAAATCTACTGAAGGTTGCCGATGCGATCATTGCTGCACGCAAGCAAGATCGACCGGTCGTCGCCGCTATCGGCGGACATGTTATCAAATGCGGACTGCAACCGGTCCTGAAAAAACTTATTGAAGAAGGTTTCATCACTGCAGTCGCCATGAATGGGTCGGCCACGATCCATGATTTTGAAATTGCCCTGCAAGGGGCAACTTCGGAAGATGTTGGTGCCGTACTGCAGGCGGGAGACTTCGGTTTTGCCGAGGAGACCGGGGCTGGAATCAACCGGGCACTGAAGAAGCATCTTGATCAGGACAGAGGTTATGGTGCAGCCGTGGCGGCTGAAATCGTCGATGCGGCGATGCCATATACTGAATACAGCTTGCTTGCTACCTGTCACCGTTGTGATATCCCGGCGACTGTGCATGTGGCGGTCGGCACTGATATCATTCATCAGCATCCTGAAGCGGATGGGGCAGTGCTCGGCGAAATGACTTATCGGGATTTCCGGTTGTTGGCGGCAATTGTTGCTGATCTTGGTGATGGCGGGGTCTGGCTGAATATTGGCTCATCGGTGATCATGCCGGAGGTGTTTCTCAAGGCCTTGTCGGTCGCCCAGAATCTGGGACATCATGTCGATAATTTCACTACTGCCAATTTTGACATGATCCAGCATTATCGCCCGACTCAGAACGTGGTGCGTCGTCCAACGCAGGGCGGTGGCGCCGGGTACTCAATTATCGGTCACCATGAAATAAATATTCCTCTTCTGGCGGCAGCCGTACTTGACAGAAGCTGATCAGGAAGGACGGATGAACACTATGCAGCAAAAATCGATCGATGCTTTTCTCGATAGTCTTTCCGGGGTCAAGGCGCTGGTTATAGGCGACCTGATTCTCGATGAGTATTTGTGGGGTGAGTCTGAACGGATTTCGCCTGAAGCCCCGGTGCCGATTGTCGACGTAGTTGATAAGGACCTGCGACTTGGCGGGGCCGGAAACGTTATCAGCAATCTGCTTGATCTCGGCTGCACGGTTGATGTGACCGGCGTTGTCGGCGATGATGACAATGGCCGCCTCCTTCTACATCTGCTCGCGGAGCGCAATGTAGCAACAGATGGTTTGGTCGTTGTTCCGGAGCGTGTTACCAGTCGCAAGACCAGGGTCCTGGCCAACCGCCAACAGATGCTCCGTATTGATAGCGAGAGTCGTGATCCGCTCGCTCCGGAAATTGAAAGACGGTTAATCGAGACCGTGCAGAGCCAAATCTCTGGTTACGGTGTTGTTTTTGTCTCCGATTATCTCAAAGGTGTTCTTACTGAGCAGGTGACGAAAGCTGTTATCAAAGCTAGTCGTGCCGCTGGAATTCCGGTAGTGGTTGATCCGAAAGGCCAGGACTACCA
>JAUVAJ010000275.1 GCA_030591795.1 Desulfuromonadales bacterium
CTGGGCGAAATTTTTACTTAGCCATCTAGCAGCCTGTCGGACTTTCCATGAACCGGCTGCAAATTCGGTCGTTTGGCCCATATTTCAGCTCCTTTTTGCCCCATAGCTACTGCTATGAGGCTGCAAACGAGCTAAAATCTGTCCTCAAACGCGCAAATTTTCGCTTCGGCCCGGTAAGTCCGACAGGCTGCTAGTGATTATTTGCCTGATCATCAGTCTATGATTTAAAGGGCTCCGGAGCACCGGGGCCCTTTTGATTTTACACAGCGGAATACCTTTGATTTGTCGAAGATAGCTTCGGGGTGAATTGCACATATTCAGTGTGCATTCGCACAGTGCATAGGTGGCAACAGTGTGTTAGGCTCTGCGACTATGAAACTCGCCCTCAGACATCAGATTATCCTGGCTCCGGCAATTGTACTGTTGCTGCTGACCCTGTTGCTCGCTTTTATGCAGTACAACTACTGGGACTTGACCCAGAAACGGCAGGCGGCCAGGCAACTCGGTAACGTCTTTCTGTCGCTTGGCGAGGCTGATCTGGCGACCCAGAGGATTTATCGTTTGTCGGTTATACTCAGTCGTGAACCGCTCGTTGACGGCTCCCGGGTTGCCGAACTGAAGATGCTACATGACCATCTCGAACAATCGACACAACGGATCAGCACCAACCTCAATCTTGCTCCCGTGGAGCGGGATCGACTGCGGGCAACAGTCGGGCGTCTCGACCCGGAGCACGGCTTTGATGCCGAGCGCTACGTCGAGGCGATCAATGATCTGCGGCCATTGTTTGTTGGCTTTGCCGAACAGATGCAGCAACGTCGGGCCAAACTCGATGATGTTCATGCTGAGGATATAGATGAGCTGGTCGCCCGGACAACCTTCGTTTCCATTGTTGTTCTTGGTGCAGCTATTGTGCTCGGGGTTTTCCTCTCACTGACTTTTTCCCGGAGAATTTTGCGCCGGATTCAAAGTCTATCTGAAAGTGCCAAACTGATTGCCGCCGGAGACTTGACCCCGCCGGCACCGCCGCAGGAGATTCGTGACGAACTGGATGAATTGACGCTTTCGATCAGTCGGATGTCGGATAAACTTATCCGTGTGGTCAGTGCCGAGAAACTTCTCGAAGGCGCCGAAGAAGAGCGACGGCGCCTCGCCATGGATATCCATGACCAGACGCTGGCTGATCTCGCTTCGGTCAAACGCGGTATCGAGAAGTTGAATGAGCGGCAAGAGTGCAGCGATGAAGCAACCAAGCTGGAAGAGGAGATGACCAGGGTCATCAGCAACCTGCGTGAAGTCATGGACAACCTGCATCCGCAGACGCTCGATATTTTGGGCCTCGGCCCGGCCCTCGAATCGCATCTCGAACGGCATTTTTACGGTAACGGTTTCCCCGCCTATCACTTTATCCAGACCGACAAGGTAGATCGTATCCCGCTCTCCCGTTCGGTCAGTCTGGCTCTCTACCGCATCACCACCGAAGCGGTGCACAATATTGTTCGTCATGCCGATGCCAGTCGCTACGAGGTTCTGCTCGATGTAGTCGATCATCATTTTATGCTGTCTGTCGAGGATAATGGCAAAGGCTTTGATTTCCAGCAGGTTGCCGACACCGACCACCGGGGGTTGCATAATATCCGCGAGCGGGCCAACGCAATCGGCGCCAGAGTCTGTTGGAAATCGTCCCGTTTTTCGAGCGGTACCCGGTTTGAATTGGCCTTGCCGTTTGAGGAGAAATAATCATGGCGGAACAGATTCAGATCATTGTTGCCGAAGATAATCCGAAAGATTTTGAATTCCTTGAGTCACTGCTGGCCGACTGGGATGTGCAGCCTCTCGTCGAGCGCGCCCCGAACGGACTCGAAGCACTTGCGCTGGCCTTGAAACACGACCACCCGCTGGTGATCAGCGATATCCAGATGCCGGAAATGAACGGGGTTGAATTTGCCCGGCGGTTGTGGGAGAAAAAACCAACCGCCCGGATTGTATTCTGGAGTCAATTCAAGGACGAAATGTATGTTCGCTCTTTACTTAAAATCGTACCGCCGGAGACGGTGTACGGCTATATCCTGAAGTCAAACACCAAACAGCGGATTCTGTCGGCTATTCAGACGGTTTTGTATGATGAACAGTGCTGGATTGATCCAGAAGTGCGCAAGGTACAAGGGGTCACCGGGCACAGCCAGACGGCCCTGTCAGATATTGAATACGAAGCGTTGGTCGATATTTCCCTCGGCCTGACCGATAATCTCATCGCCCAGCGCCGTTACTTGTCCCGGCGTGGGGTGCAGAGTCGTCTCAACTCGCTCTACAACAAACTGACGATCGATCAGGAACAATTTCACAGTGAAAAATATGGTGATGCGCTCAACCTGCGCAACCGGGCGGTAGCTGTCGCCCTGCATCGGGGTTTGATCAACGCTTTTGAGATGGAGAAGGAAGAGACCGAATTTCAGAAGTGGTTCGAACGTTTTATGCACTCGAACTGATATCCTGGATAATGATGACGGAAAACAGTCGGTCGATAAATTCACGGGAAGTAACTATAACCCGAAAAGACTTACGGGCCATGCTCGATCTGGTCTCTGTGGTCGAACGGCTTGCCGTTCTACCTGCCTACCGTATACAAATCTCTGACGAATTACCGGAAGTAGCCCGTTTTGATCCGCGACACGATGCGGTGATGATGGGCTATGATTTTCATCTAGGACCGGATGGGCCAGGCCTGATCGAGGTCAACACCAACGCCGGTGGCGGACTGCTGGCTTTGCAGGCCGGCACCTCTGAGAGCAAAACACCCTCCGCACTGATCAGCGCACGACTGCGCACCCGGTTGCGTGCAATGTTTTCGGCCGAGATGCATAGTTTTTCAGCCGGGCGGGTCGATCGGCCGCAGCATGTCGTGATCCTCGATGAGGAACCGCAAGCACAATTTCTCTATCCGGAAATGCAGGCTTTTTGCAGTTTTTTTCATGAGTGGGGCTGTCGGGCGACCATTGCCGAGCCAAAAGATTTACAGGCGGGCCCGGACGGTGTTTTTCTGGCGGGTGAGCCGGTCGACATGATTTACAATCGGCACTGTGATTTTTATCTGGAAAGTCCGGAGCTGGCCGGTCTGCGCCAGGCCTATCTGCAAAGCAAGGTCTGCCTGACACCGAATCCGTTTCGTTATGGTTTGTTGGCCGACAAGCGGCGCCTATGTTTCTGGTCCGACCCGGAACGACTGGCGGCGGCTGGCTTTGATCGATCCGGAATCGACCTGCTGCAGAAGCTCGTGCCGGAGAGCCGGATGCTCGGTGATTTCGACCCTGACGAACTCTGGTCGCAGCGCAAACAGTGGGTGTTTAAGCCGGCGACCGCACATGCCAGCCGTGGGGTGCTGGTTGGCGCCAAGGTGACCCGGGGCCGCTATCAACAGCTGCCGGCCGACACCATAGTTCAGCGCTACATTGCCCCGTCCATGACCACTCTCGGCCCAAATCAATTCAAAACAGACTTTCGTCTGTTCGTCTATCGCAACCGTATGCTCGGCATTGCTGCACGCCTCTATC
>JAUVAJ010000149.1 GCA_030591795.1 Desulfuromonadales bacterium
GACCAGATAAGCCGGCAGGTGGGTGGCGATAAAAACCACATGGAAGCCGCAGACGAAAAAGCCGATGGTGAGCAGCACGTAGCCGCTGTGACCAAAAGCTTGTTTAAGGGCGCTGAAGGGTGAGCTGCCATCGGTGGCAACGACGGGCTTCCCCTTGAGCAGGGTGCCGAAAACAAACATCGGGGTGACGCAGAGTGCGAGCGCGATCAATGCTTGTTGCCAGCCGAAGGACGCGAGCAGGCTCTGGGTCGTCGGTATCATCAGGAACTGTCCCAGGGAACCGCCGGCACTGGCCAGAGCGAGGGCGGTCATGCGCTTTTCTGGTGCTACCAGCCTGCCGACGCCGCCGAGCACCACCGCAAAACTGACGCCGCTGAGCCCAAGCCCCACCAGCAACCCGGCCCCCAGGTTAAGCGAGAGGGGAGAGCCACCGGCCATGACCAGTAAGCCGAGGATGTAGAGTGCCGCCCCGGTAGCGAGCACCCGGTATGAACCGTAGCGGTCAGCGATCATACCGACAAACGGTTGCACCGCACCCCAGATGAGATTCTGGCTGGCGATGGCGAGGGCAAAGCTGCCCCTGCCGATACCGAGATCGGTGGTTATCGGTGCAAGGAAGAGACCAAAACCCTGCCGAATACCGAGGGCGAGGCAGAGGGTGAGGCTACCGGCCAGGGTTATGGTTAACCAACTTTTTTGGCGCATGCTTTACTCCCGAGAATTTATCTAAGTGCTGATCTACCTAGACCAATAACCCCATGTGGTTTTGTTGTAAAATATACCTGAGAAAAGGGGACATGCTATTTTTTCACTCTCCTTGGTATTCACTCGCTATTGTAGCCTGTCCTTTTTTTGTCAGATGACGGCTTAATTCATGGACCGGGTTGATTTTTTTGATGGCGGGGCGATTCGCAAGGTTAGGATCAACCATATATGAACACAAGTCTCACGGCTTGGTTAAATATCTGGTTGACAATGTCTATAAATTAAACATACTGTCCATAAATGTCACTTAGTGGAACTAAATAGACCAAGGGCAACCATGAATCTATCAGTCAAAGATGCGGCCCGCATTTTAAGTGTTACAGAGAAGACCATCTACAGGTGGATCAAACAAGAGTTGATTCCAGCGTATCGGGTTAATGGTCAACATCGCTTCAATCAGTCCGAACTTCTGGAATGGGCAACCTCAAGACGCATGGGGGTCTCACCAGAAGCCTTTGATGAACCAGAAGAAGCCGCAACACCACTGCCAACGCTTACCGATTCGCTTAAAGCTGGCGGTATCATCTATCGCCTGGATGGAGGTTCGCGAAACGAAGTTCTTGATAGATTGATTGATAATCTGCATCTTACTGATGGAGTCGATAAAAATTATTTACTCAAAGTTCTGATTGCCAGAGAAGAGCTTGCGTCGACAAGTGTTGGTGATGGAGTTGCTATTCCTCATCCTCGCAATCCTGTATTGCTACATACGACTCAACCCACAGTGACATTGGCTTTTCTTGACAAGCCTGTTGATTTTCATTCCTTGGACGGTTTGCCTACAAACGTGCTCTTTTGTGTACTTAGCCCGACTTTACGTGCTCATCTGCACCTTCTTTCCATGCTTGGATATGCTTTAAAAGATACAGGTTTCCGTCAAGTTATAGGTCAGGCTGCAAGTCGCCCCGATATTTTCCAGGCCTTACAGCAAGTTAAAAAAGGTATGGGACAACCCGTCGCAAAAAATAGTTCGCAAACTGAAAGACATGTCCGTAAGTCAATAAAGTGATGTAGCTATGCAAGGATTAACTTATAAGAGAATAGCCGGAGATGTCTTTGGTGGGGTAACTGCCAGCGTGATTGCTTTGCCTCTGGCTTTGGCGTTTGGCGTCGCAAGCGGAGTAGGTGCACAAGCAGGTATTTACGGAGCTATTGTCCTCGGCTTTGTCGCGGCAGTGGCAGGAGGAACAAAAGTACAGATTTCTGGTCCAACAGGGCCGATGACTATTGTGGCAGCGTCAACACTCGTACTCTTTCAAGGCGATGTTTCGGTTTTAATGGCTGCGGTTCTCCTTACTGGCATTTTTCAGATCGTTCTTGGGGTATTAAACATCGGCAAATTTGTAAAGTTTGTTCCGTATCCAGTGATCTCTGGGTTTATGAGTGGCATTGGCCTCATTATCATCCTACTGCAGATTAATCCACTATTGGGAATCGAAGGCGTAAAATCCCCCATGGAGGCCATAACCTCTTTGATTGATATTCAGTCAATGTTCCAGATTGACGCTATATATGCCAGTATTGTTGCGCTGTTGATTGTGTTTTTTACGCCGAAGAAGATTGCGCGAATTATTCCAACGCCCCTGTTGGCACTCGTTGTCGTCACAACTTTTTCTCAACTTGCCGGGTTGGAGTTAGCGACTATTGGCTCAATTCCAAGCGGGTTGCCTGAAATCAGCTGGCCCACTTTCACGCGCAGTCAAATGACGGTTGTCGTCTCTGCGGCGATGAGTCTTGCCGTACTGGGTGCAATAGATAGTCTCCTCACTTCTCTGGTTGCTGATTCCATAACAAAAACCGAGCATAATTCAAACCGTGAGTTAATTGGTCAAGGTCTTGGAAATGCGCTGACATCTTTTGTGGGTGGTATACCGGGAGCCGGTGCGACGATGCGAACGGTCGTCAACGTCAAATCCGGTGGGACAACGAGGTTGTCTGGCGTTCTGCATGCTCTGATTTTACTCGGAGTCCTTCTTGGTTTGGGCAAGTACGCCTCAATGGTACCCATGGCTGTCCTTGCGGCTATCTTAATAAAAGTTGGGTTGGACATTGTCGATTATCGCTTTGTAAAAATCCTTAAAAAGGCACCAAAACACGATCTTGCTATCATGTTCACGGTCCTTTTTCTAACGGTTTTTGTCGATCTTATTGTGGCTGTAGGAACCGGTGTCCTTCTCGCTTCCGTTCTTCTGACGGTTCGATTGACTAAACAGCCCAATTCATCAATTGATGACTTGGAGGTGTCAGTTAGAAATATAGATAGTTGCAAGCAGTTAAATGCTGGTAAAAGTTTTCTAATCAGGGTTGTTAATATTGACGGGCCATTCTTTTTTGGTTCTACTTCTCAGCTGGTTGGCCAGGTCGGAGCTATGCTTGGCACAAAAATCGTCATTTTCAATTGTCAAAAAGTCCCATTCATGGACTTGTCAGCTTTTTTTGCTTTGAGCGAAATTATATTAAAGTTGAAAGAAAATAAGATTATTCCGTTAATTGTCGTCAATGATAAGATAAAGGCAAAGCTGATCCGGCTGGGAATCTCAACCATCCTTCGTGAAAAACATATTTACATTTCATTTGATCAGGCAGTTGAACATGCGAAAGCTCATGTATGTGAAAACCGAGTATGAGAAAATTACGAACTGTAGAGAATTGGCTAGAAACTTCAGCTTAGCGCCATCCACATAGGTCAAACATAGACCTACCACCCCCCTGATCACTAAGAATTACTATTAGATTCTTTTGTTTTACTCGATCCCTGCGTATTCCAGAAAAGTCACAGCTGGCTTGTATATATCCTGAGCCAAGAGCAACTCACGAATCTCCTCCGGACCAAAATAACGGGCTTTGAGTGCGCGGCCCTGTTCCATCCAGAAACCGAATTGCGGGACAAAGGTGTTGTGGCTGATCGTGCGATCAATGGTCAGGCCTGCCAGGACAAAAACATTGCGGCCACTGCCATCAAAGCCATCGGTAATGTAGGAGGCGAGTCGGTGAAACTGGCGCCAGGTGTTGACGTCACACAGGCGGCGATGCGGACGTGCAGATGTGACGATCTCCGGCAGGAAATCAAATGTCGATGCCTCCAGCATAGTCTTCGGTTCGTGGCTCCCCAGATCGATATGTTTGCTGAAACTGAAGCAATCCGGATTTAACATTACTCCGATTGGTGTCGGCACCTCACCCCATATTTTTAGCGCTTCTTGATTCTCTTCCACAATACGTGGGTGCAGTGGATAGACTTTTCCGAGGGTCCCTTCGCCGATGGCTTCACCGGCTATCAGCATCTCAAGCTTGATACTGATTCTGGCGACATCACCGGCCGGTTTCTGGAAAAGGTATTTGTAAGGGATCTCAATGTTGTAAACGCTGTTTTTGCGGGATATTTTGATTAGTTGCGTCGCACGTTTGTAGATGGTCAGATATTCAATCAGCACGCGTTGCAGCATACCGCAGCATGGCGCGACGCCGCCATGCACGCGACGGATATAACCGAGGCCATCGTTTTCTTCGGTGCCGATATGACTGCCGCCGAGGATGACGAGATCGTTGCCATGATTGGCTGCCGTCGCGAATCGGGTCGGATCGAGTAGTCCGCCGACTCGACCGAGGTTAAAAGACGGGCAGTTGTAGGTATAGCCAAACAGTGCTTTTTTGATCGATTGACTTTCATCTGAGCATTGCCAGATGGCTGGCAGTGTTCCAGTGAACCCGGCGTTATCTGTCAGGTTGCGCATTCGGCCAAACAGATCCATTAATTCCAGGGGGGGGAGATCGAGCAGTTTTTCGTCAGGTGGGGCAATCGGCATGTTGTCCTCCTGTTGCAATCCATCAGGTTGCACTGGTGCACAAATTAATGCATTAAATGACTGCTTTACTATGAATTAAGAAATTAATTTAACACATAATGAATTCAAACGTTTAAGGATTTTTTTCAGGTCTGATTTGCCTGTTGTTTCGGAATTATATTGAAAATCAGGCACTTGACTAACCCCACTATTGAATAGGGAACTGTTCCGGTCTTGAATATTTGCATATCGGTGTAAAACCGTTATTATTTACAGGACTTTAACTTATCTTTTTGAATAGATTTTATGACGCCATATCGGAAATACCTTTCGCTGGAGAGTCTCTTTGCCCCCATGGTCTTGGTGGTTTGTCTTGGTTTGTTGTTTATCACCCCTGCATCTGCGATGCAGGAACATGACCAGATGGGCGAACAGGCTCAGCCAATGCCGATGCAGATGTCAGACGACAAAGCTCATCAGCATCAAGAGCCGCCGGTGGAGATCGGTCTTGAAGCGCAGCTCGGCGCAACGCTACCGCTCGATTCGATCTTGATCAATGAACAGGGCGAATCTGTGCGGCTTGGTGATCTGATCGACCGGCCAACCCTGATTCTGCCGATTTATTATAGTTGCCCGAATGTATGTAATTTCCTGCAGGCTGGCGTGGCCGGGATAATAAAAGATCTTGGCCGCAATCCTGAGGAACATTACCGGATTCTGTCGATCAGTTTTGATGATACCGAATTGCCGGTAGACGCGCGCAAGGCCCAAAAGATTTACACGGCACTCGCCGGTCACGGTTTTCCGAAATC
>JAUVAJ010000051.1 GCA_030591795.1 Desulfuromonadales bacterium
CCGCCCGTGGCCGCAATGAAGCGCTGGATCATGTCCTGTTCTACGGTCCACCCGGTCTCGGCAAAACCACCCTGGCTAACATTGTCGCTATTGAGATGGGGGTCAGCATCAAGAGCACTTCTGGTCCTGTTATCGAGAAACCAGGTGATCTAGCTGCAGTCCTGACCAATCTAGAAGAGGGCGATGTCCTGTTTATCGACGAAATTCACCGCCTCTCACCGGTGGTTGAAGAGATCCTCTATCCGGCCATGGAGGATTACCAGCTCGATATCATGATCGGCCAGGGCCCGTCGGCACGAACCATCAAGCTCGACATCCCACAATTCACTCTGGTCGGAGCCACAACCCGAGCCGGGCTGCTCTCCTCACCACTACGTGATCGGTTCGGCGTCATCTCCAGGCTTGAGTTTTATTCAAATGCAGAACTCGCCATTATCGTTGAACGCAGCGCCAGTCTACTCGGCATCGAAACGACCAAAGAAGGGGCCGCAGAAATTGCCCGACGCAGTCGGGGCACGCCCCGCATTGCCAACCGACTTTTACGCCGGGTTCGCGATTTTGCGCAAGTTGAAGGTAGCGGCAACATCACCCAGGAAGTGGCTGACAGCTCCCTGTTGCGTATGGAAGTCGACGCCAAGGGGTTCGATCATATGGACCGACTCCTGATGCTGACGATTCTGGACAAGTTCAATGGTGGCCCGGTCGGGCTCGATACGCTGGCAGCAGCTATCGGCGAAGAACGCGACACCATAGAGGATGTCATCGAGCCGTTCCTGATTCAGCAAGGGTATCTGAACCGAACCCCGCGCGGCCGCATGGCAACTCAACTGGCTATTAAGCATTTCGACCGGCCATTGCCAACCGGTCAGGATGATCTGTTTTCGGGGGGAGACAAAAGAGATGCGTGAGCGAAGACACGCTTATACAGAACATATCCGGATCACGTTAACCGGCAAAATCACAGCGACCTATCTGTTGCTGGTGTTTTTCAGCCTGATTGCAAGTGGTTACGCTCTGAACAGTCTGCACAAACAGACAACAGTGTCGCGAGACCTGGTTAACATCGACATCCGGGCCGCGGAGCTGGCGCGCGACCTGCAAGCAGAACTCCGGAGCCAGGAAAGGCTGGCCGGGCAATTAACGATCCGGCCGAATAAGAAAGCACTCGATCTTCTGAAAGAAAAACTCAGCCATAACGAACCTAAGCAAACCAGCTTTCTGACAATCATCTCAGCCGAACAGCAGCAAGATTTTTCCGCCCTGTTTTCCCAGTACAAGGCGAGCAGTGACGAATTTCTGCAGATATTACAGAACCGGAAAAATGCAACGACAGGTTTTTACAAGAAGAGCCTGCGCCCCCGACAACATGCCGCGCTGGATGCGCTGAAAGACTTTCGTAATAAGCAACAGATAAAAATCGATCGTTCCCTCGATCAGTTCTCCAAAGATAGTGACACTGCCTTTCAGGTAACCATGACCCTGCTGTTGCTCGGGTTGGCCTTGTCAACACCGGTCGGCATTTCAGTGATTCTCCAGATGCACCGTTCGCTGCGCAAGCTGACAGATGCAACCCAACAGATCGCTGACGGCAATTATGATCTGGACATCGACACAAAAGATCGCGACGAATTTGGTCTGTTGACCCGGGAATTCATAACCATGGGTCGTAAGTTGCGTGAATACGAAATCCTCAACCTCGATGCCAGCCCATTAACCCACCTCCCCGGCAACCTCGTCATTCAACGTCGCGTCGAAGAGATGCTCGAGGAAGGAACCGCCTTCGCGCACGCCTTTGTTGATCTTGATCATTTCAAAGCTTTTAATGACCGCTACGGCTACCAAAACGGCAGCGACATAATAAGCATGGTCGCTGAGATTATTAATCAGGTGGTACAGCAACACGGCAACCCGGAAGATTTTGTCGGCCATATCGGCGGTGATGACTACATTTTCCTGACTACTGCGGACAAGGTTGAATTCCTGGCGCAAAAATTTATCGAGGAGTTTGACCGGAAAATTCCAGAACACTATTCAGATGAGGATAGAGCTGCCGGGTCTTTTGTTGGCGAAGATCGTTTTGGCGTTAAGCGGCAATTCGACATTATGACGGTGTCGATTGCTATTATATGTAGTGAAAGGTCAAATTACGCCTCAGCGACTGCAATCAGCCACGAGTGTGCTAAGATGAAGGAGCATTTGAAGCGTCTACCCGGAAGTAACTACCTGATAGATCGTCGTAAAGGTGTTGCCTGATGAGAAAAACCGTAATTGTCTGCCTGTTTTTTCTGGTAACCGGCTGTGTTGCCATCCAACCCGGAAAAAATTCGACGCAAAACCAGGCCAAACTATTCCACGACTCCCTGGAACAACTGCTACAAAAAAACAATACCAAGCCGATGCAGACATTTATCAAGGAGTATCCTGACAATATGTTTATTAATGATGCCAAGCAACTTTTACAACTGCACAGCAACGCAAAAAGTTGTGGCGGTAAGCTTAAAAAATGCAGCAAGCAACTTAAGGCCTCACATCAGGATCTGCAGAAATTACAAGATGATATTGACCGTCTGACCGAATTAAATCTGGAGATGGACCGAATTTCTCCATAATTTTTTCCAATAAAGAAAAACATCATTGGCAACAACCTTTGCCTGTGCTAGAAATAATTACGTGGGGGGATTGAGCTTATAAGCCCTGCTGAGTCACCCCCGGGGCCGTCATTGTGGCGGCCCTATTTTATTTCTGACAATTCCTATTTAATTCTGGCCGATAGATGAGTCAAGACCCCCTTCAGCAATTTGCCCGGCAGCTCCACGCATGGTCAATAGAAGAACTGCTTAAAAAACCGGGGCCATTCCGCACCGCTGAACTGTTTCCAGCTCTGCTTGGGAATGTGGATAGCATCACCCCGCCTGTTGTCTTCTGGGTCAATCGGGAGAGCCATCTGGCCGGGGGAGTCATATTACTGCCGAAAAAAGACCCAATCGGGGTTCTCGATTCAGGTCGAGAAGTCTGTGCCGCTCTCGGTCTGGACTGTTATTACACTTGGGCCGTCGGCGAAGTCTCTGCCTGGCGAGTTGACCTTGATCCGGGCCGGCAATGGTCAGAACCATTACCAAGTGCAACCATGCAAGATGAGAGTAGCTTCCGGGAGGTGCTCTCGCTTCTGCTGGAAAGCATGCAAAACCACTTCTTTAAAAACCAACTGCAACTACCAATACTCTCTGCGCCATACCTGACTAATCTATTACACAATTGCATAGAGTCATCGCTACCGACAATAGGCCAAAGTACGGAAGCCGGTCAGCGCACCATTACCGACGTTGTTCTACAGCTGGTCACACTTTACAGTCAGGATTTACTACCCCCTAAAACCAGCCCGGACAATTTACTGGATGACCTGAAATATGCTTCAGAACTGCTGCCCCTCCCGCTGGCGGCGGTTTTAAATCAACCTGACGCCCCACTCCGCCTGCCTGAATCTGTTGTCATCAAACTGCACCATCTTTACCAGCGATTACGACAACACGGACCTGAGCTGCTGCCATTTATCCCGGCAACGGTACAGCGACTACTTCGGTTCTGGTCGACAACTAACAACTTGTGTCCATTGCCGACAGCGCTGAAGAAAACCGACTCAACATTAATTATCGCCCCGGACCGATACCATCCTGAGATGTCAGTATCGATTGAAGTTGGTGCACAGCCTCTGATCACGGCTACTGCCTTGCTTAGACAACTACAGAGTCCCGACAGACGGCACCCGTCTCAGTTTACAGATTTACTGGAGATACAAGCACCAATCACAATTGACGCTGTGATCGGAACCTTGAATAACAATTCAAGAGCGACCGCGACCGAGCAAAAGAAGATGAATGCACTGCTGCGCTATTCATGGCCAAATCGCCAGCTTAAGCTCGCCACGAAGTCGCCACAATGGGCTTGGCGTGCCGTTCACCTCATCGGCCTTTTACAAGGGACACCACAGGGCAGCCTTAACTTACCAGCCGATTGGCTATGGGAACCTTATGGCGAAAAATTGTTCGCCTTACTTGTCGAGCGTGTTGCTCTCAGCAAAATAAGCCAGACAGAAAAGGATCAGGTCTGTATTGAGTTCAATCGATCAACTAGAAACCAGGTTACAATCGTTTCTTTTGCAAATAGTAATCGTGTATTGGACCTCCAGAGCATGACCAGAACAACCCTGCTTCTGGCCCTCTCTCTACCGACTGATATATACGACCTGATACGCAATGGCGAGCTCAAGCCGGCCACGGATGAGCTTCAAGCTTCTGCCGCCATTGAACTGTTTCTACGTTCCTCTATCGGACGGGGTTTATGGCAAATTCTGGCGCCCGGGAAACCGTCGCCAGACAGGACAAAAATGCTGACAAAAATTATTCAAAGCGGCCTGCCGTTGCCGGGCGAACAGACACTGGAGGCCCTCGCGCAGCTAGCTAAAAAATGCAACCAGCCTGATGCCGCAACTATCGACCGAGAATTGGAGGTATGGCTCGGCTCAGCATGCTTGAGTGTAACCGCACCATGTTTCAGACCGTCTGCCAGAGCAACGCGACCCCGGCCAGAGCACGACTCCGCTGCAGCAATTGTGGACAAGCTGATCCAGTCGGGAGACATCCTTTGCTTTCCGCAAGATTACCTTTACAAAATCCCGGAGAAATCCAGAACACCCTACACAATTACCGGGCGGCTGAAAATCAGTGAAACTTTCTTCAATACAGTTACGTTATTGTCTCCGGAAGGGGAGTCAATGCAAGTTGAAGGTGTAACAACCGCACGCTCACTAGAGTTAATATCCACTGTTCAACGCGCAGAGATCGAGCTTCCTGTCGATGAGCAGCAAGTAAGCATTATCCTCGAGCGCTATCTGCGTGACTTACTAAACCTGCAAACAACAGTCCTGCAACTGACGGCAAATTCCGGCAGTAATTCAACAACCAGCCTGGCTGATCAGGTGTGGGACCTCCTGCCGGTTCCGCCGCGGGATCTCCTCTAAACTGCCTTCACGTCATCAGCTAAAAGTGTTATGGTTATTTTTTAAACATTGGAGTGACCATGAATATTCTGCTGCACATCTGTTGCGCAAACTGTGCCATATACCCGGTCAGCGTCATGCGCGATAAAAACCACACGATTGACGGCTACTTCTACAACAACAACATCCATCCCTATCAGGAATTCAAGAAGCGGCTGGATGCTGTACGTGAATACAGTCAACTCGTGGAGCTTAATGTTCAGATCAACGAAACCTATATGCTTGAAGAATTCCTGCAAAATGTCGCTACTGACCCGGCCAATCGTTGCGAGTACTGCTACCAGTCACGCATGGAAGAGACAGCTCGCGCAGCTGCCGAACAGGATTACGATGCATTCACAACCACATTGCTCTACTCTCGCTACCAACAACAGGATGTCATCCGAAAAATTGGCGAAGCTCTGGCTCTGCAATATGGTTTGAAGTTTTATTATGAAGACTTCCGCGCCGGTTGGCAGGAAGGGATCCGCGTATCAAAAAGCATGCAGCTCTATCGCCAGCAATACTGCGGCTGTATCTATTCCGAGATGGATCGCTACTACCCGCGCAGCAAAAACTGACGCTCGACAATCTCCATTTTCACAAGCAGGGTATTGATGGCCGATTCTGTCAAACTATCTACATCTGATAAAGTATTCCCCACCGATCAAATCACCGGCCTGGCTCTCGGTAGTGGTGCAGCCAGGGGTCTTGCTCACATCGGCGTACTACACTCTCTGGAACAAAACAACGTACGGATCGACCTTCTCGCTGGAACCTCTATCGGCGCTCTTATTGGCGCACTTTACGCATCCGGTGTTCCCGTCTCCCGTCTGCAGCAGGTTGCCTGTGAACTTAACTGGCGCAAACTTGCCGGGCTGGTCGGCCCGATCATACCGACATCAGGACTGATGGATGGACGCCGGGTTACTCGCTTCATTGATGAACTCCTTCCGGTCAAAACCTTTGAAGGTTTAAATATCCCGTTGGCGGTTACGACAACCGATATTGAGACAGGTGAGCTGATTGTGATCCGCCAAGGCCTGCTGCTGCCGGCAATCCTCGCTGCTATCTCTTTTCCAGGCCTGTTTTCGCCCGTACGCATCGGTAATCGGTTTCTGGTCGATGGCGGGCTTTGTTCGCCGGTTCCGACCGATGTAGTTCGCCAAATGGGGGCTGAAATAATTATTGGTGTCTGCGCCATTCCGGCAATCGACAAACGCTATAATGAAACATTTGCCCCTGACACCGACAAGTCACCGCCAAAAAAACCGCTCCTGAAGCGATTCACACCAGACTGGGTCGAGCGCACGTTCAGCGAAATATGGACTGCGCAAAGCCGTGGCGATGCAGAGACGTTGAAAGACGATGATCGCGATCCTCCGGGGATATTCCGGGTTTTCGCCCAAAGTATCGCCATCCTGGAAAATCAGATCAATTCACTAAGGCTCGACAATGAAAAGGTCGATTTTCTGATCCGGCCAGACTTGAACAACATTACACTTTTAGAATTTCACAAGGCAGCAGAGGTGATTGAAGCCGGTCGTATCGCCACGCATATGATGCTGGGCGCAGAGCATTGATTTGTTTGCACTATGATTACAGTATGATAGATTTGCAAGTGACTAGAATAACATGCGAACAATAGGAGGCTCTATGATCGACATGATTGAAAAAACGGTATTGGCAGGGATCGGGGCGCTCGCATTGAGCCAGAAAAAAGCTGAAGAACTGGTTGAAGAGATGAAGGCCAAACTAAACATCAGTGAAGAAGAAGGCCGGTCATTACTTGAAAATCTGAAAGCAGCGGTTGAAGAAAACCGGCAAAAGCTGGAAGATATTGCCCGGGAAGAGGTTGAAAAAAACCTGAGCCGAATCGGTATTGTCAGAAAGAGCGATTTTGACGCGCTAAAGAAAAAAGTAGCCACTCTAGAGAAACGCCTGAAAGGTGCTGGCTGAACCAATAATGATTTCATTCACCCGCATCAACCGCAATATCCGCTCGATTCGTCGCTACAGACAGATTCTCGGGATATTGATCAAATACGGTTTCGGCCAAGTCGTCGAGCAGTTGAATATCGACTACTATCTGGAGTTGGGCCGGCGCATTGTCACGCTCGGTTCAGCCTCTAAAGAGGTCGAGAGGCTGAGTACAGCTCAACGTCTGCGTCTGGCCATGGAAGAGCTCGGCCCGACTTTTGTCAAACTCGGTCAGGTCCTCTCCACCAGGCCGGATCTCATTCCTACTGAATATTCTGATGAATTCAGAAAACTTCAGGACAAGGTACCACCGTTTGACAAAGTAGCGGTGCACAAACAATTACAGCTGGAATTCGGTGCAACTAGTGCCGAACTTTTTGCCGAATTCAATGATGAACCGCTGGCTGCGGCATCTATAGGTCAAGTCCATAAAGCCCGACTTAAATCGGGTGAAGAGGTTGTCCTGAAGATCCAACGGCCGGATATTGAAGCCACTATTGAAACAGACCTTGATATCTTGATGGGACTGGCCTATCTGATTGAAAACCACATGCCGGAAGAAATGATTGCTGATCCGGTTTCTATTGTCAGGGAATTTCGCCGGGTTGTGCGTCGCGAACTTGACTATACTCGCGAAGGGAGAACCATAGATCGTTTTGCTGCAAATTTCGAAGATGACAAAACGATTATAATCCCGGAGGTATTCTGGGATTATACCGGCAGAACTGTTTTAACCATGTCGTATATGCAAGGAATCAAGATCAATGATTTCACCCGGCTTGAAGAAGCGGGATACGACCTTAAAATTATTGCCAGAAACGGGGCAAATACATTTCTGGAACAGGTTCTGGGCCATGGGTTATTTCATGGCGACCCCCATCCGGGCAATATCCTTGTTGCACCCGACAATGTTATTTGCATGCTCGACTACGGCATGGTCGGGCATCTGGATGAGACCCTTAAGTTTCAGTTAATCGACCTGATTCTGGCTATTGTCAGCCGCGATGTTGACCGCATCATCAGCCAGCTGCTCTATTCCGGTGACATTACAGACGACACCGATCGCAAGCAACTGAAACGTGACATGTCTGAGTTCATGGATGACTATTATGAGATCTCCCTGCAAAGAATTGACTCCGGAAAACTCGTCTCGGAATTCATCGAAATTCTCCAGCGTCACCGCATCAAGTTTCCAGCTGATCTGATCCTGCTGGCCAAAGCGTTAGTCTCTATGGAAGGCCTCGGCAAGCAACTCGACCCTGAGTTCAACCTGGCCGACAACCTCAAGCCATTCATAGCACGCGTCATTCGTGAACGGATGGGCGCCAGCAACCTGAAACGCGAAGCGCAGAGCATCGGCCATGCCTACTTCAGCCTCCTGCGCAGTCTACCGAACGACCTGAAAGAATTTATCAATCGCATCAACCGAAATAATTTTAAAATTGATCTTGAACACCGCGGGTTAGAGCGATTAATTAACGATCTCGACAAATCGAGCAATCGGCTATCATTCAGCATGCTCATTGGCTCAATAATTGTCGGCTCCTCGCTCATCATGCTGACTGACAAAGGTCCACAAATCTTTGGTTTCCCTGCACTCGGTCTGGCTGGCTATACCATTGCCGGCCTGCTTGGCCTCTGGTTGGCTATTGGGATTCTCAGATCCGGTCGCCTATAGCTGTACAGGAGTGTGTTGCACTGTCCACACTCAATGTTGGCATTGTTAC
>JAUVAJ010000229.1 GCA_030591795.1 Desulfuromonadales bacterium
CTCGCGCTTGAATGCCGAGGACGAAGTTGTTCGTCCCTGTCTCAAAATCGTTACTCTCTGCTCCAGCTATTGCACCAGCTGCTGTCAGGCTGATCTGGCCATTTGAAGCAATGGTGAAATATCCATCAGGGCTGATGGTTGTGTCGTTAGGGGTCGCGGGGTTATTATCGTGATCGTACCCGCCTACAAAGCGATAGTCACTGACACCCCAAGCGTCGCTGGCCGCAACGGTGGCGATTGCGTCGCCTGCAATCTGGTTCTCAGCATAGTTGAAGCTTTGTCCTGGGGTAACGACCGGAGGAGTCGTATCAACTCCGGAGGCGGTTGCTACAACTGTGAATGTAATGTTTCCAGCAGTAGACCAATGCCCAGCAGCGTCACCAGCTTCGATAGCGTAGTTGAAACTGTTGGGGATAAGATCAAAATCATTCTGCGCCACTCCGGCTGCAACACCTTCTAAAGTAATGCTGATCTGGCCGTTTGCAGCAACGGTGTAGTACCCATCATCACTCAGGCTGGTTCCAGTTGTACTAAAACGGTAACCGTTAACACCGACATTGTCATTGGCAGCCACGGTTCCAATCACAGCACCATCGACTTGATTCTCTTCGTAGCTAAAACTTTGACTGGCAGTCACAACCGGGGCGATTTCATCTATGTCAGTTACATTGAGTGTGATGCTTTCGGCAACCGACCAGTTACCGGCAACATCACCAGCCTCTATGTCATAGTGGAAGCTGTCGGGTGTTATTTCAAAATCGTTCGACGCACCACCAGTAACACCAGCCGAAGTAATACTGATCTGGCCATCCGCTGCGATACTGTAATAGCCATCGGAGCTGATATTCGTCTGAGTATCACTAAAACGGAAGCCGGTCACGCCAATGACGTCAGTCGCCGCCACGGTGCCAACCACATCACCTATGGTCTGGTTTTCAGCGTAATTGAAGCTCTGTCCGGAGGTCACAACAGGAGTAATCTCATCCGCTTCGGTTAAATCAATAATTTTTTGTATAGATGGTCGCGGTGTGATTGCCGAGACCGATGGCTCTATATCTAGAGTGACGAGCTGTTCGTCGGCTACATTCGCGCCAAGCCCCGGCCCTTTGCCAGCCAATGCGTCACCGTTGCTTACCTTAGTCAGAGGTGAGGGTGAAATGATTTCCTCAGGAAGTTCTGTATCTTTCGAGGAAACAAACTCGCCCCCCTGCTCTCCTGGGATCTCCACGTCTTCAAGTCTATTTTGAGCATCAACATTTTCACTCACCACTCTCAAACTGCCGGCTCCAGCAACTTTAGTGAGCCCCACCATCTTAAAAAGATCACCCAGAGTGCTCTTGTGGTCGCTGCTGAAGTGAGAGGGATCAAAGTCGCTGTCGTCATCTTCAACGAAAACAACTAAATGAAGAGAGTCGCTGATGGCGTCAAGCGCACCATTGGGTACTATGACAAAGGTACCATCGGAAAAGCTCAACAATAAATCTATATCTGCAACATCAACCGAGGTGAGTTTTGCTTCACAACCGGGAATCGTGATTGTTCCGTCCGCTGCAACAGAAGCACGTTCATACTGTTGCCCCCCAACTGCTGATTTTCCTTTTATGCCATCAGTTACATTCGCCATAATTCACCTCTGAGGCCAATCATTAGTTACAACCTACGTCGAGAATTTGCAAGAAGCATGCCTCAACTTTCAACTGCCCCCCCCTCACCAGACTGTAATTCGTTCACCAACCTGGTAAGCAATTTCTGCGATTCTTCTGAATCAGCAGCCATATGGACCATCAGTTCTGAGATTTGGGCATAAACCTCACCGTTACCCTTCTCCATAACGCCAACAATGGCGTCGAGTTGTCTGCCCAGTTGCTGTAATTCGCTACGGAAGAGATTGCTCGATTCGGCCTGTTCGGTCAGTGCCCGCAGCATGTCAGCACGCTGTTTTTGGAAGTCATCTACTTCAGATGACAGCGTGCGCTGTTGTAAACGCGTCACCTCAGTCAATCTTTCTTCAATTTTGTACGAACCAAGCGTGTCTCTCAATCCCCTCTGTTCCTCCACCTGCATGGCAAGCAGTTTATGAGTGTCCTCTGCATCATCAGCTACATGCATTGTTAGCGCGGAAACCTGAGTAAACATCTCATCGTTACCCTTCTCAAGAATATTGAAAATAGCGTCGAGTTGCCCACCAAGTTGCTGCAATTCACTGCGGAAGTTATTACTCGCCTCAGTTTGTTCAAAAATTGTACGCAGCATATCAGCGTGCTGTTCATTCCCCTGGATGGCAAGTAACTGACGAGATTCTTTTGCATCATCAGCCAGACGAAGCGTCAATTCAGAAAGCTGGTCAGACATCCCGGTATGACTCTTTTCCACAACATTAACAACATTGCCAAGATGATCGCCAAGTTGTTGAAATTCTGCACGGAATTTATTGCTCACATCAGTCTGCTCATTCATTACTCGTAGCATATCAGCGCGCTGTTTTTGAAGGTCGTCCATTTCTGAAGCCTGCTTTTGCTGTTGCAAACGCGTCACCTCGGTCAACCTCTCTTCGATTTTGTAGGAATCAAGCGTATCAACTAATCGTTTCTGTTCATCCACATGCATTGTAAGCAATTTATGAGTTTCCCGTGCATCTCCAGTCACATGAACTGTCAATTCGGAGATTTGGCTGGAGGTTTCACTGCTACCCTTCTCCATAATATTTATAAGGGCACCGAATTGCCGGCCAAGTTGCTGCAATTCACCACGGAAGCTATTGCTCGCCTCAGTTTGTTCATTCAATGAGCGCAACATATCGGCACGCTGTTTTTGAAAGTCATCTATTTCAGTAGAAAGCATGCGTTGTTGCAAGCGTGCCGCCTCAGCTAATCTTTTTTCGATTCTGCTCAGGATTTTGGAATTATCCCCGGTGTAAAGCTCGCCACTCTCAGAGACAAGGCCCTCATATGAAAGAGCAGCCTCGATGTGTCGGGCGATCTCCGAGCTGAGCAAAGAGAAGATATCACCCTGCAAACGACGTATTCCAACCATCATCAAGCCAAGAATGATCGACCCCAGCAAACCAAACATAGAAGCCGAGAAAGCAATCCCCATTGACTGCATAGGGGCTTTCATCCGCTCAATCATAGTACGGAAGACCAGAAGCGGGTCCGCGTTTTTCATATCGATATCAGCAAAGCTGCTGATCAGGGTTGAAATGTCATTAAGAGTTGCGAGCAGACCAATAAAGGTTCCGAGCAGACCCATTCCGACCAACAGACCGGTAAAGTATTGCGGCAAGGCATTTCTACGAACCAGAGCAGTTCGTGCGTTTGTCAGTTCATGTTCAATGGCAACCTGTTCCTGGTGAGAAATGGAGCGGCCACCTGAGGCTGCAACCATTTGCAATAAACAAGCGATAGCCCCCTTATAAAGTTTGGTCATTTTCTGGAGGGTCGCCAAATCAGTTTCGGAATGTATGGCTTCAGAAAACTCCACGAGGATTCCTGCTTCTCTTATCAATCGGTAAGTGTTAAGAACGACCAACACACCACCAACCAGAATAATAACAAAAATGGTATAGTTGATTTGCGGATGGGGATTGCGGGTTATTGTTAACAGGATTGCATCAAAGAAGATCGCAGAGCCGAGAAGTAACAAGGCAAAAGGCAAGGTTACAAGGATGTAATAAAGCTTGAGATGTTTAAACATAAAATTCTCTCTTTAGATTGTATTTACTTTCATAAAACCAGTACGGCACAAACCTTAAAAGACTTAATTAGTTTTCGTCCGGAAACGGCCATTTTCCGCAATCTCTGCGTCAATCTGTACATTTGATTGTGCGGCGTAAAGTACTACGCCTCCGCTCAAATGCTTGATTTCCTTGACCTTGCGAAAAATTTCTCGCCTCCAACTCGAAAACCACACTCGGGCCATCCGGAGTTTCCGGATGGACACTAATTAGCACGGAACGCCCCGTCACGGAATTTCAACAGAGGGGAAAGAACATATGACAGAATTGTTCGTTTACCAACGGCGATA
>JAUVAJ010000277.1 GCA_030591795.1 Desulfuromonadales bacterium
AGCCGATCGGCAGTTTTGGCCGGAAGGAGTCAGCGGGATCTGTTTTTGATGATCCGGTCGATGTTGCGGCGACCGCGGATGAGGTTTTTGTTCTGGATGAAGGGCGTAACTCGGTCCTGGCTTTTGCCACTGATGGCAGCCTGGTCAGGAGTTTCGGTTGTGCCGGCAGCGGCAATGGGGAACTCAGCGAGCCGAAAAGCATCACGACTCTGGGGGGAACTTATCTCTACATTGCCGATGCCGGGAATAAACGGATTCAGGTCTGGGAAAATATATATACGCCGGAAACACCGGCGGGGCTCTCCGCCAATGAAGGGATGCGGACAGTCAGTTTGAACTGGACAGCCAATCCTGAATCGTATGTCGGTAGATATCGAATCCGTCGATCGGAAACCGAAGCCGGTCTCTACTCAACAATCTCGGAAGTTGCAGATCCGATGTTTGTTGATCGTAGCGTTGAGCCGGACAAAAAATACTTTTACCGGGTGTCAGCCCTGGCCAAGAATGGCAATGAAAGTCACCAGAGCGATCTGGCCAGCGCTGTTCCGGCCAAGTTTCGGCCAGCCGCACCGATAGGGGTAGAGGTGGTTGCCGAAGAGTGGTCAGTCGCATTGACCTGGATCGGCAGTGAAGAAGCCTTCATTACCAACTATAATATTTATCGCAAAAATGGTGACACGCTGGATCTGGTCGGCAGCACTACGCAGCTCCCTTTTGTCGAAACAGGTCTCTCCTCAAATACCGCTTATACCTATCTGGTTACTGCGGTCAGTCTGGATGCTATTGAAAGCGATACCGTTTCCATCGAAGTGACGACCCTGTCGACCACAAAACCGCCACTCGGGATAGAGTTGGCTGCAATGGAAAATATCTTCTCCAACACCTACAAAAAATATGAGGCCGATGGCGTTGGCCGGATTAATATAACGAACAACACCGGGGCCAGTATCGAGCAGATCAAGATATCCTTTACGATTAAGGAGTTTATGGATTTCCCGTCAGATATGGAGATTGATAGTCTGCTGCCTGGCGAAAGTCGTGAACTGTCGCTCAAGGCTGTTTTTAACAACAACATTCTTAACGTGACCGAGGATACCCCGGTGCAGACTGCGGTCGAAGCCTCCTATTATATGGATGAAGAGCTGCAGGTGTTTAGCCGGAGTTTTCCAGTTAATGTTTATGAAAAACATCGGATGATGTGGGATGAAAAGAGCCAGTTTGCGACCTTCATAACCCCCAAAGATCCGGTGTTGCTCGAATTCGTCCGTTCCGTTGCGGCTCAGTATCAGCAGGATGATTTCGACATGCAGCGCTCGGCCGCAGTGTTCGGCTCCCTGGGGGTGCTTGGTCTCACGTATATTCCCGACCCGAGCAACCCATATCAGATCACTTCAAATCGAACTGATTTTGTCGATTATATTCAATACCCACAAGAAACCCTGCAACGCAAATCAGGCGATTGTGACGATCTGGTTGCCCTCTACAGTAGTGCCCTGGAGAGTCTCGGCATGCGAACCAAGGTAGTCGAAGTGCCGGGACATATGCTGATGATGTTTTCAACCGGCAAGAGTGCAAGGCCAGATGCAGACACAATGGATGGCCTGTTCATTATTCATGAAGACCAGTTGTGGGTCGCAGTCGAGACGACACTGGTCGGCTCTTCATTTATCAAGGCCTGGGAAAAAGGGAGTGAAACTTATTACCAATGGGATGGTAAAGGTTTAACCACTCTTGATATCCAGGAAGCATGGCTCGATTATAAGCCGGCTTCTCTGGCGCACGGTTCCTGGCGTCCGGATTTTATTAAGCGCGAAGAGATTGATGAGCGGTTTCCGGGTGAGTTTTCTACTATCAAAAGAATCGGTCTTCGCCTGAAGAGTCGCGTTTACCGGGAGCGATTTGTCGCTGACAACAGCGATGTGGATGCCGCCTTGCAGATCGGAATTATCTACGGCAAGGCCGGAGAAACCTTTGATGCCCTAAAGGCTTTCGAGAAGGTGCTTGAGGTTGAACCGGGCCATGTAGCGGCTCTGAATAATGTCGGCAATATCCATTTGCTGGAAAAGAATTATGAAGAGGCGATCAGTGCGTATGAGAAAGCTGTGACGGTCGAAGCTGAGGATGCCCTGCTCTGGATTAATCTGGCGCGTTGCAGAGTGGCTCTTGACCAGAAGGAAGAAGCCCGCAAAGCCTTCGCTAAGGCACAGGGGCTCGACAAGAGTGTTGTGCAGAAATACCGAGTGTTGGCGATGGAATTGATGAGCGCTATTTAGTTTCTGTCCGGAAACCGCCCTTTTCCACAATCTCTGCGTCAATCTGCCCATTTGTTTGTGCGGCGTAAAGTACTACGCCTCCGCTCAAATAGTTGATTTCCTTGACCTTGAGAAAAAATGCTGGTTTCCAGTTCAGAAACGCACCTTGATCCATCCGGAGTTTCCGGATGGAGACTATTTAGGAGGAGTGAAGATGAAAAAAATAATTATGATTTGTATGGTGCTGGTATTTGTTTTCACGTTTGCCCATGCCGAAGAGGCGAAGAAAAAGGAACGGGATGTTTCAATCTGGGAAATGATCAGAACCAAGATTGAAGAGATAACGCCACAGAAGAAACCGACCGTTACCACCGCAGTCGGTGGGGTCCGTGGCGCCAAAAATGAAGCGGGCGAAGATCTATACTGGAAGGGTGAGGAAGTTAATCCTAAGGTCAGCGAGCAGGAACTTGCCAAATTCGTCGAAGCGCTCAAGACCGCAGAAGCGGGCGAACTGGACGCCGCCCGGCTGTTGTTTGAAGGCTTTGTTGTTGAATTCCCGGAGAGTGAATTGAAGCCGGATGCGTTTCTGGCGCTCAAGTCGATGGATAAAGCTACCGACGCGAATGTAGAGAACTAGGAGGCTGGCAGTTTTTGTTGGTTAGAGCTGATTATAGCGGGAACAGACGTCGAGTCTGTTCCCGTTTTTTATGGATAAAGATTGATTGATGGTCTCGTAAAAAAGAAGACTTGAATCGGCTGATTTTCTTGATAAAGTTATGTTTGTATTGTCTTTTTCCCTGGCTGGAGATTGTTCAAAATGAGCTTTATTGACGAAAAAATTCTATTGTTTGATGGCGCCTGCGGCACCAACCTGCAGGAGGTGGCGATTCCGGAAGAAGCCTGGCAAGGGTGTGAAGGGTGTAATGAATTGTTAAACATTACAGCCCCGGAGACAATCGTTGCCCTGCATGAGTCGTTTCTCGATGCCGGGGCGAGGGTGATTGAAACCAATACCTTTGGTGCCAGTTCTATCGTGTTGGCCGAGTACGGGCTGGCCGAGCGGACTGCGGAGATCAACCGGGCGGCGGTGGCGAATGCGCGTAAGGCGATCGGCGAGCGCTCCGGTTGCTACGTGGTTGGCTCGATCGGGCCGACCACCAAACTGCCGTCGTTGAGTCACATTTCTGTTGAGGAATTGTCCAATACACTGGCTGAGCAGATGCGGGCATTGGTCGAAGCCGGAGTTGACGCGCTGGCCATCGAGACCTGCCAGGA
>JAUVAJ010000052.1 GCA_030591795.1 Desulfuromonadales bacterium
GTAAAAAAAGGCCCCCGGTAAAAACCGAAGGCCTCTTGTTCTCTACTGCTGTGTAGATGATGCTACTCGACGGTCACCTGTGCACCTTCAATGATCACATCGTACTTATAGCCAAATCCGAAGTCCTTGTTCGCGGTCATAACCCCTTTGACCAGAACGGTGTCACCTTTGGCAACAACAGCATCGGTGGTCACAACCAGATCATTAGTCCCTTCGGCACCGGTACCATCCTGTAGATGAACCCAGTTGGTCTGCATAATCTGTTGGCTGAACTTGACTACCTTGCCACGAACAGTAACTTCCTTGCCAGCCAGCGCATCTTTTTTGGCAAAGATGTCGGCAACCGTCTGATCAGCTTTTTCCACCCCGGACAAATCAACATCCTCAGCTGTCACCTGCGGCTTGGAATGGCCTTCAGGAACGGCATCAGCTGCAGGATGACCATCAGGGAGAGCAGCAGAAGTATCGCCACCACCAACCATAACCGCATCAACAAAGAGAATCTCTTCGAAAGTCCGGTCGAGGGTTTTACTGGTGTGATTTTTCATGACCATCCCGTTCGGAACGCCAACCTCATCACCAACCGCAACCGTAAATTCCGGCGCTGCAGCCCAGATCTGTGCGCTACCGGTATCGACCAGCACATAAGTATAACCACCGGAGCTCATCGTCTCAACAACTGTACCGCTTTGACCCTGTGCCGCCGGAGCAGCTTGTTGGGTCGGAGCTTCAGCCTGCTCAGCCGGGGCTGGCGTTTCACTTTTGCAACCAGCAAAAGTCAAGGTCAGAAGACCGGCGAAAATCAATAGGGTTACTCTGTTCACATCAACCTCCATCTGTAGAAAGTATTTATTCTGCCAAGCCTGCGGACAGGCCTTGTGCGTATCGGTAGCGGAAGTTATCACACCAAACCATCATGAACAAGGGGATTCTTAACTGTCGACAACTGATGATATGCACAGTTTCAGTTATGTGCAGGTATATACCTCCGCTAAAAAACAGAACCACGCGGCGGCAAAACTCGTTGCCCACAAGTCAGAGAACGGCAAGCCATGCTGCTAGATACAGAGCTGAGTGTATGTAACACTCTAAAAACACAAAGGTTTGCAATTCCAGCATAACTTAGCGTCAACAAAAAATACTATCACAGCTCAGTCGCTTACTATCCGGCAACACTGTGGAACATTTATTGCTTGTTCTTCACTTTAACGTTTAAAATATTGAACTGACTTTAAAATATACTTGTGCCATCTCCGGAGGGGTCTTGCTTAAAACCCGCTTTCTTAAAAATGTTTTTCTGGCAGCTATCGTTATCGCTGTTGCCCTGTTAACCTATCTCTATTTCATTGTCCATCCGGCCTATCGTGAGCTGCTGATCGAAAATGCCGAAGACGAAGCGATACGTTTCGCCTCGTTCCTGGTCGCCAGCCATAAACTCGACAAACCGATCAGCAGTGACAATATCCCGGCAAAAGTCACCAGTGAAGTAGGACGACTGCATGGTGATGAGATGTTGATCAAACTCAGAATCTTTTCCCCGAAAGGTGAGATTGTCTTTTCCACCATACCGAAAGAGGTGGGTAAACTTAACGAGCATGACTATTTTCACAACTATGTTGCAAAAGGCAACGTCTATTCAAAGACCGTTCAAAAAGACGCTATGACGGCCGAAATGGAGATCGTAACTACCGACCTGGTTGAAACCTACGTGCCAATCATGAATGGCGGCCACTTCAATGGTGCCATAGAAACCTATTACGACATCACATTGAGCAATCAAAAAATAAATGCGCTGACTAACCACTCACTGGCACTGCTCGGTGGCCTGTCGCTGATTCTGCTATCGCTACTATATTACGCTCTGCGCCATGCCGACCTTTCGATAATTGCCCGAAAAAATGCTGAGAATAATCTGCGCCTGGTTAATGACGAGTTGGAGGACCGTGTCGCCAAACGTGCTGGTGAGTTGGTTAAAGCTAACGAAAGTCTCACCCGGGAGATTGCCGAACGGACTCTGGCACAAATGGCACTGATCGAAGCGTTGTCGGAAATGCGTGAGGATAAAGAGAAGATATCCGGCATCCTGCGTTCGGTTGACGACGGACTGCTGGTTATCGATAGTGACAACCGGATTGTTCTGATGAACGCACCGGCCGAAGATATCCTTGCGGTGCCACAGAATGAAGCGACCGGCAAGGACCTCACTAAGGTGACGCAACATTCAGATCTCGGTGAAGCATTCGGTAAATTGATGGACAACAATATGACATCCAGTCACGACTTTGAATTTTCGCACAAAGTGGCGGGTCAAAAATATATCTATCACGCCCGGACCTCGCATCTTCGTGACGAAGACGGATCGATACGCGGAACCGTAATTTTAATGCAGGATGTCACCGAGGAACGTAAACTTGAGCAGATGAAAGCGGAATTCCTCGCCATGGCCGCGCATGAACTCTCGACCCCATTGGCGACAATAATTGGCTATGCCGATCTTCTTGCCGGCGAAAATGCACCGGAACTAACGCCGGAAATCCAGCGTGAGTCACTGGCTTTCATTCATGACAAGGCAAACGCCTTGTCGCGAATTGTCGATGATCTGCTTGATGTCAGCCGGGCTGAATCAGGACAGCAACTTTCGATAAACAGAGTTGCATTCGATCTATGCCAGACGCTGGGGCTTATGGTAAAAAGCTACAATGAGATGCAAACTGGACATACAATTACACTTGAAACGTGTGCTCTCGAAAATAAAGTTTATGCTGACCCGATCCGAATTGGCCAGGTACTTGATAATATTTTAAGCAACGCAGTCAAATACACTCCGACCGGTGGTCAAATACTGATAAATTGCATGCTCAAGGACGATTTCTATCAGGTTGAGATTACCGACAACGGCATCGGCATGACTACAGAACAACTTGAACATG
The DNA here is from genome assembly GCA_030591795.1 of Desulfuromonadales bacterium. The sequence goes on from JAUVAJ010000052.1 coordinate 2,931, forward strand.
TTTTTGACAAATTCTACCGGGCTGATGCCTCGGACACCGCGAAACCTGGCATCGGTCTCGGCATGAGTATCACCAGACACATTATTGAAGGCCACGAAGGCACCATTTCAATCCACAGTGAACCAAGTCTGGGCACCCAGGTCATCTTCAACCTTCCGCGTATCACACCGAAAAAAAGTTGAGTACAATCATGACAACCGGTACCGCATCGGCAAAGCTTTCGCTAGAGGGAGAAGGGAGCTGGGAACCGTTTGACGCGCCAGCACTGGTCGGCGAGTCTCTGGTTTTTGTCTCTGGCGATCCGCGGGGTAATCGTTTCCGCGTTAACTATTTTCTGGATACTACGCGCAATCTGGTCGCCCGGGTCTGGTTTGGACCGGGGACTGCCGGGCCGCCGGGCCATGCTCATGGTGGCAGCATAGCGGCGATCTTCGACGAAGTGCTCGGCCTTGCTGCCTGGGCAGCCGGTCATGCTGTTGTCGTCGGTAATTTAAATGTCAGTTTTCGACGCCTACTGCCACTTGAGCAGGTTGTAGAAATTGACAGTAAAATTATTTCCATCAAGGGCCGAAAAATCATGGTGCATGGTCGCATCACCGACGGTAACGAGACGATCTATGCCAAGGCCGACTGCCTTTGCATCACCATTCCAGATCGTTAGTCATCAGATTAGACACCAGGCTTCACGGTAAGCTCAATCCTCAGAGCGCTCCGGGAATCCGGTAGCGTTTTTATATTTACTGATCTCAATGTGTAACAGTTCGACGATCTACACCCATGTAATAACGATCAGACCTTTCGGCACGACGAACAATATCTCTGTCGACGACTACCCAACCGCTTGCGCGGCGAAATAACGCAACCGACTCTCTGGAGATTAACTCGTCGAGTATTTTGTTCTTAACCATGTCGAACGTACCATTTCGATACTGAACAGCGATCAACACTCTAACCACCCCCTTCGAATTGGCCTATATTAATATTTATCAGAAACCTGCTGATGCACAAGCACATTTAATGCTTTATCTGTGATTTCTTGCGGCCAATGTCGTAATTCGTTATAGTATGCGATGATATGAAAAGTACCTTTTAGCAGGGAATACTCATGCACATAATAGTTTCTGAAGAATTAGTCACCGGTGATCTGGTATGTATCAAAGTCGACACCACTGATAACCAGCAAATAGCCCGATGGACTCTCGGACAGGAAGCAATCGGTGTGACAACCCGGCCAATCAAAGCTGGTGAAGCTGTTGAATACATCCATGACCAGAGCACAGCTGACATTCTGGTCAGAGGTTCGCACAGCCCGATGAGCGGTCAAAATATTGTCATACAAATGGCTTGTGATTTAAAAGCTGATGAGTTGGTCTGCATTCGCCAGACTGGCGGGCAGGCAATGCTTGACCGCTGGGGGTTTGGCGACGAGGCCGTCGGACTGGCAGCCCGTGACATCAAGGCGGATGAATTCGTCAAATTCTGCGCCGGCCGCAGCACTGAAGACATTCAGGTCAAACCCGGCAGTTAAAAAAAGTGCCCCCGTCTGTAGACCGGGGCACAATTGTTTTTTGTCTACTTTTTAAAATCCAAATAAGAATAAAGTCGGGCTGTCTCCTGGTATTTAGTGCAGCTCAGCCAACACGGTATCGGCGATCTGGTCTGCCATTATACTGCAAGCTGCAAACACTTCTGCTGTCGGCGTAAAACGACAAGTCAACGTATCAGCCGCCAGCTTGAATTTAAGTCCGGCCAGACGCCCTTCAATCATCCCTGGTGCTTCACCACTCCAACCGAATGAACCGAAGACAGCCGCCCACCTCGACTTCAATGTCACGGTCGACAACAGCGACAGAGCATGCCAGACATGCGGCGGAGCATCGCGTTGGATGGTCGGAGAACCGAACACGACAACATCTGCCTGCTCAAGCGCATCCCGGTAATCATCATCACGCATACCACACAGGGGAAATTCCTGAACATCAAAGCCCCGCTTTGCCAACGTTTTATTAATAATATCAGCCATCTTTCTGGTGTTGCCATGTGAAGACAGAACCGCCAGAACCGCTTTTGGCTTCTCTCCCTCCGGTGGCAATGCCGACCAACGCCGATAAGCGTGAATCGCATCAGTATGGGTCAGTCGCCTGATTGGGCCGTGTGACGGGCAAACCATGTCGATCTGCAAATTTTCGATCTTGGTCAAAGCCAAGCGGATTTTGTCTTTAAAAGGCCGCATGATGCAATCGAAGTACAAATGAAAGTCGGCTGAAAAATCGGCGATCTGATCATCAAAAAGATACTCTTTCGGACAGTAGTGCGCACCGAATGCATCGCAAGAAAAAAGGGTGTGATCCTCTACCAGATAGGTAAAGATAGTGTCTGGCCAGTGTAAAAACGGCGCGGATATAAAACGTAGGGTCTTACCACCCAGATCGAGCTCCTGGCCATCCTCAATCACTTCGATATTTAACGGCTTGTGCACCAACTGCTTGAGAAAGTTTGCGGCTGGCCGAGAACAGTAGACCACTATCTCCGGATTCAGCTCCACCAGACGACCTAGTGCTCCGGAATGATCCGGCTCGGTGTGATTGACGACTACGGCATCAATATCTTTAAGCGGTAGACACTGCTCAATATTGGCAAAAAATTCGTCGCTGAATTTTTCCTTAACGCAGTCAATCAGAACTGTCTTGTCACGACCTTTAACCAGATAAGAATTATAGGTAGTTCCGTTATGCGTCGGGAAAAGATCGTCAAAAAACTGAAGATCGGGATGGCGAACGCCAACCCATTGGACGCTGCTGTTAACCTCTACGACAGAATTACTCATGGAATGTTTCTCCTTGATATAACTTTATAAATATTTGTTATGAAATGTAAAATACTGACTGAACAGTTATTGATTGTCTTGAAAAAAAGAACCCGATCGCTAAGTAAAAATTTCGCACCACAAGGCGTAACGGTTTTTCAGGGGCGAAGGCCTACATATTGTAGGTCGAGGTCCTGAAAAAGCTCTGCAACGCAGTCGGGCGGACTTTTTGCGACGCCATCAGTGTTGTGCCACCGGTTCCTAGTTGGAGCCGAGAAAATCAATAATGCGGTCCAAATCCAGCATTAAATTGGCGAACCCCTCACCATCAAGACTCTGGGCTCCATCACACAACGCCTTATCCGGGTCGGGATGGGCCTCGACCATAATACCATCGGCTCCGGCAACCAGGGCGGCTTTGGCCATAATCGGCACCAGAGTCCGCTTGCCGGTCGCGTGGCTCGGGTCGACAATAATCGGCAGATGGCTCATTTCCTTGACCAACGGTACCACCGACAAATCAAGGGTGTTGCGTGTTGCCCGTTCAAAAGTCCGGATACCGCGCTCACACAAGACCACCTGACCGTTCCCTTCAGCCAGAAGATATTCGGCCGCCGACAGGAACTCTTCAATAGTTGCGCTCATACCGCGCTTAAGCAAAACCGGTTTTTTAAGTTTTCCGACCTCTTTGAGTAGATCGAAATTTTGCATATTACGCGCACCAATCTGCAGCATATCGGCATACCGACAGACCGGATCAAGCTGTTCAATCCGCATGACTTCAGTAACAACCGGCAACCCTTCAGCATCACCAGCCTGTCGCAACAATTTCAAACCATCAATACCGAGTCCCTGAAACGAATGCGGCCCGGTACGTGGTTTAAATGCACCACCACGCAACATCCGACCGCCAGCCTGTTTGACCAGACGCGCTGCCTGCAGCATCTGATCTTCAGTCTCTATAGAACAGGGTCCACCGATAATCACCGGGCGGTTTTGACCACCGAATAAAACACCGCAGACATCGACAACAGTCGGTTCCGGATGGAAATCACGGGAAACCAGCTTATACGGTTTGCTGACATGCAGAATTTCACGAACCCCGGCCAGTTCCCTGATGGTGCTGTCATCGACATAACCTTGATTACCGAGGACACCGATCGCCGTCCGCATACTGCCCGGAATCGGCTCAGCCCGAAAGCCCATGGCTTCAATTGCAGCCAACACAGCATCAATCTGGCCTGAAGTCGCTTCGTGGTTCATGACAATCAGCATGCTTATCTCCTATGCATATTTCGTCTTTTTCGTACCAAGTTAAGACGAAATTTTTCTTTCTTGCCTCTAAAATTTACCAACTAAATCAAGCAAAACAGTCGTTTTCGGATAGGCAACAAGATAGCGGTCATCCCGGCTAAATGCAACCCTTACCGAGAAACTTGTCATTATTGCATTCTGCACAGTTTATCCTTATACTTTTCAATGTACAGCGGTTTAAGATCTGGATTAAGGAGACTGAAAAATCGTGCCTCTTAAAAAATATTCCTTTTTCATGCTCATGCTGATCTGTTTCAATACCAGCATCGGCACCAGTTTTGCGGCCGACGTAGAAGCTGTGAACCTGATGCACATTCAGGGGTGCAAAGGCTGCCACACTCTGGATGATTCCGGTGGCACCCTGGGCCCTGTCCTGGACGGAGTCGGCAACCGACTAACCCCTCGGCAACTACGGCAAAAACTTATCAATCCAAAAAAATCTGCACCGACATCAAGAATGCCAGATTATCGTCACCTGACAACTGCAGAGCTGGAACTATTAATAGAATATTTATCCAGTCTGCGTTAACCCTCCCCCCTCTACTTGCAAATCTGTTGTGGCTGTGCTAGTAGCCTGTCGGACTTTCCATGCACCGGCTGCAAAATCGATCGTTTAGCTCAGATTTCAACTCCTTTTTGCCCCATTGGCTATGGCTATGAGGCTGCAAATAAGCTAAAATCTGCTCGCAAACGCTCAAATTTTCACTTCGATCCGGTACGTCCGACAGGCTGCTGGAGACTGCAACCCGACTAAGCGAAAGATTATGACACAAAGAATTATCGAAATAAGCTCCCCCGCCTTTGTCCGTCGGGCCCAGCTGAACAATTCGGAAGATTTAAATAAACTGTTTATTCAGCAACAACCGCTTGCTCTGGAAATAGGCTGCGGCACCGGTCATTTTGTCGCCGCAATGGCCGAGCGTCAGCCTGAAATTAACTTCCTGGCAATCGACATCTATAACAAAGGGTGTTTCAAAACCTGTAAAAAAATCGACCGACTCGGGCTGTCAAATGTGCGTGTTATGCGAATTGAAGCCCGCAACCTGCTGGAAAACTTTCTCGAAAAGGAAGGTCTGGCAACGGTTTACATCAATTGCCCGGATCCATGGCCAAAAAAACGCCACCGTAATCGGCGCTTGGTGAATCACGATTTTTTGCAATCGTTATTACATTTCCTGCAACCAAACGGTGATTTCTATTTCAGTACAGATGTGCCGGACTACGCTGAACAGGTTGCCGAATTGATCCCGATGACAAACGGTTACAATAATGTACTCGCCGCCCCCTGGGTAACCTGCATGCCGGACTATCCTGTATCCAAATACATGCAGCGTTTTCTCGACCGGGGGCAACCGATTCATTACATGCACCTGCAACGTAACCATGATATAGATCTGAGTACCTTGCCGGAACCGATACTCGCTTCGGGATTCCGCTCAAACTTTGGAGAACGCAGTTATGACTGAGCCATACCTGACGGCTGACCTGCCGGGCATCGGTGGCCAAATCAAGGAGACTCCGGATGATTTCCGGGTTGAAGAGATCCCCCTATACCTGCCATGTGGTGATGGTGAACATCTTTATATAGACATTGAGAAGAAAAATCTGACCACCCACGATCTGCTGCGCAGAGCGGCAAGCCTATTCTCGATACCGGAGCGTGACATCGGCTATGCCGGATTGAAAGA